>CAYNNW010000079.1:0-8012 GCA_964398435.1 uncultured Gaiellales bacterium
GTACGAAGTCGACGCCTGCGTTTTCCAGGTGCACAACAATCGCCTGTTCGAACTCGAGTTCCGACGCATGTGCTCGTCGCTCAACCAGGACTGTGGGAACGCCACGTGCTGCTGCCCGTGCCAGCACGCCCGCGCCTGGTGTGTCGCAGACAACCAGTGCTGGAGTCGCATCGATCTCGCCGCATTGGGCCGCCCGAATCAGCCGCTCGGCGTTGCTGCCGTTTCCGCTGGCGAGTATGGCGAAGCGTTTCACGAGGCTGCCGCTGCTCCTGCTAGTTCTACGCCGCTTCCGGAAGTGATCGCTCCGGCGATCCAGGCGTGTTCACCGAGTTCGACCAGGTGCTCCACCGCAGCTGTGCCGCGATCTGCGGGGACGACAGCAAGCATGCCGATCCCCATGTTGAACGTGCGGAACATCGACTGCGCGTCAAGCTCACCTCGCTGACGCAGCAGTTCAAAGATTGGTGGTATCGACCAGGTATCGGTGTCGATCACGGCGCCCAGACCGTCGGCCAGCACGCGTGGTGGGTTGTCGATCAGCCCACCGCCGGTGATATGCACCAGGCCGCTGACCGGTTCCTCGCCACACAGGGTTGTCACGGTTCGGGAGTAGATCCGTGTTGGCTCGAGCAGCTCGTCGGCAAGCGTTCGATTCAGGCGTGGTTCGTGTGTGTTGAGGTTGGCGCGCAGGTCGTCGTCGCTGCGGCTGCCATCGTCGGCCAGAAGTACATTCCGGACCAGTGAGTAGCCATTGGAATGGATGCCCGACGACGCGATTGCCACGAGTTGGTCGCCAGCGGAGATGGTTCCTCGGGGAAGGCGTTGGTCGCGTTCGACAACGCCGACGCAGAAGCCCGCAAGGTCGAGCTCCCCGGGCCGGTACATCCCGGGCATCTCGGCTGTCTCGCCACCCACGAGTGAGCACCCGGCCAACAGGCACCCGTCGGCGATTCCGGCAACAACCTGCTCGGCGGTGGCAACGTCCAGTGCGGATGTGGCCAGGTAGTCGAGGAAGACAAGGGGGTCTGCGCCCGTGGTGGCAATGTCGTTAACGCACATCGCAACAAGATCCTGGCCAATCGTCGACCAGCGTCCAGTAAGTGCAGCGATGCGCAGCTTTGTCCCGACACCATCGGTTGCAGTAAACAGCACTGGTGATCGGTAGCGCCCAACATCGAGCTCAACCCCTGCCGCGAATCCCCCCAGTCCATCCAGTACACCCGCGCGGTGGGTTCGCTGTGCGTGCTCGGAAATTCGATGTACGAGTTGTTCGCCGGCATTGATGTCGACACCCGCGGCAGCGTATGCATCATGCGCGGTGCTTGTCATCGCGCCACCTCCAGCACGTCGAGTGATGTGGCCTCGCCTGCAATGCGAGTTGGATACCGGCCGGTGAAGCAGGCGTTGCAGTGGCCGTGTGTGGCGCCGGCCTGAGTGCCGAATGCCCGCATCATCACGGGCTCGTCCAGGAATGCAAGTGAATCTGCGCCGATGGCCATGGTGATCTCTTCCACACTCTTATGCGCTGCAATCAGCTGGTCGCGCGTGCTGGTGTCGATGCCGTAGTGACACGGATGCGCTACTGGCGGTGATGCAATGCGCACGTGGACCTCGGTCGCCCCAACTTCCCGCAGCAGCGAGACGATTCTTCGCGAGGTCGTTCCGCGTACCAGCGAGTCGTCGACCATCACCACGCGGCGGCCGGCGATCACGCCGCGAACGGCGCTCAACTTCATGCGGACGCCCTTGGTTCGCTGCTCCTGGCTCGGGGCAATGAAGGTGCGGCCGATGTAGCGGTTCTTGACGAGCCCCATCTCCCAGGGGATTCCCGACGCTTCGGCGAAGCCGATTGCGGACGATGTCGATGAGTCGGGCACACCCGTCACCACGTCGGCCTCCACCGGTGCATGCTCGGCAAGCAGCATGCCGAAGCGCTTGCGCACGGCATGGACGTTGAAGCCATCGACATCCGAGTCGGGCCGCGCAAAGTAGATGTGTTCAAACGTGCATAGCGCGCGTGGGGCGGGGGCTGCAAAGGTTGAGGCGTCCATGCGCTCGCCCTGTACGATGATCAGCTCGCCGGGCTCGACATCGCGTACGAATGTTGCGCCGACCGTGTCGAATGCGCAGCTCTCGCTTGCCACGCACCAGCGGTCGTCAACACGCCCGAGCGCGAGCGGGCGGAGGCCGTGACGGTCGCGTGCAATAACCAGGGTGTCGTTGCACAGCACGCACAGTGCGAAGCCACCCTCGATTGTGGCGACGGCTTCGCGAACGCCGTCAACCAGATCGGCTCGCCCCGCGCGGGCCACCAGGTGTGCAATCACCTCGGTATCGGAGGTGGTCTGGAAGATCGCGCCGTCGAGCTCCAGCCGCCGGCGGAGTGTGGCGGCGTTGGTCAGGTTGCCATTGTGTGCCAGCGCCAGCACGCCGTCCTGAAAGCGGAACGCAAGTGGCTGCGCGTTGGCAAGGTCACTGGCACCGGCCGTTGAGTAGCGAACGTGGCCAATGGCGTTGCGGCCTCCCGCAAGCGCCGCAAGTGCGCGCGCGTCGAGCGCTTCGCCAACCAGCCCCATGCCGCGCTGGTGCAGCAGCTCGCCCTGCTCGGTGACTGCCGCAATCCCGGCGCTCTCCTGACCGCGGTGCTGCAGGGCAATCAGCGCAAGGTGCGTCAGCTCCGATGCTTCGCCGTGGCCGGCGACGGCAAAGACGCCACACTCCTCGTTGATCTCACGGTCAATGATCATTCAGTGGTATCCCGTCGCTCATCAGAGGTCATCAATGTTGGAAGGGCGCTCGACCATGCATCCTCGAGGCTGTGCAGATCGAGATCGAGGATGTCGCTGCAGTGGAATCGCGTTCCGCCTGTGGTGCCGAGTTCAACGCAGCGCAGGCCTGCCTCTCCGGCAGCGACGGCAATGTCTGCAACGTCCTCAGGCGCGACCTCGACAACAATGCGGCTGTTGCCTTCGCCGAACAGCAGCTCGTCCAGTCGACCAGCCTGATCGCGGCCGGGAAGCTCCAGCTGCGCACCGATTCCGCCCCCGATCGCACACTCCGCCAGCGCAACCAGCAGCCCGCCATCGCTGACGTCGTGTGCTGAGCGCACTCGGCCCAGCCGGATCTGCTCCAGCAGCAGCTCCTGCAGCGCGCGCTCATGCTTCAGGTCCAGCGGCGGTGCGTCACCCGCGATGCGCCCGTGTACGGTGGCGAGCAGTTCGCTGCCGCCAAGCTGGCCGCCCACCTGATCGCACAGCAGCATCACGCGGCTGTTCTCCTGCTTCCAGGCCTGTGTCGTGACGTGACGCGGATGATCGATAACACCAACCACCCCAACGACGGGTGTGGGCTGAATGTCGACATCGCCGCTTCGGTTGTAGAGCGACACGTTGCCTGAGACGACAGGTGTGCCCAGCGTGCGGCAGGCATCGCCCATTCCGGCAACGGCCTCTGCCAGCTGCCAGGCGATTGCAGGATCCTCGGGTGTTGAGAAGTTGAGACAGTTGGTGACTGCCAGCGGCCGCGCACCCGAACAGGCGACGTTGCGCGCGGCCTCTGCCACCGCGTGTGCAGCTCCCCGATGGGGATTCAGCAGACACCACCTGCCGTTACAGTCCATGCTCGCAGCGATTGCCAGATCCGTATCGCGGATTGCCACGACCGCGGCATCCGAGCCCGGACGGACCACCGTTGCCGCCCCAACCATCGAGTCGTACTGCCGATGAATCCAGGCCTTTGAGGCAATTGTTGGCGACGCGAGCAGCCGGGTCAGCGTTTGTGCTGCCTCGTTCGGCGCGATGTCGGCCAGCGATGTCAGGTCGAGATCATTCATCGCAGCGAGCCACGCGGGGCGCTCCGCCGGGCGGATCGACTGTGGTGCATCTTCGACCAGCGCATCGAGGGGCAGCAGTGCCACGCGTTCGCCCTCGGCGTGCAGCGCGATCATGCCGTCGTTGGTGACTTCGCCGATTACCGTTGCCTCAAGCCCCCACTTCTCAAGAATGTCGTGGGCCAGCGATTCGCGTCCCTGCTCCATGACCACGAGCATTCGCTCCTGCGACTCACTGAGCATCAGTTCAACCGGCGTCATGCCACTCTCGCGCCTCGGTACGCGATCGAGGTCCAGGCGAATACCGCTTCCAGCGCGCGCCGCCATCTCGACCGACGAACTGGTCAGTCCGGCGGCGCCCATGTCCTGCATACCAACCACAGCTCCGGTGGCCAGCAGCTCGAGGCAGGCCTCGATCAGCAGCTTCTCCATGAACGGGTCGCCCACCTGAACGGCCGATCGTTCGCGATCGTGCGGGTCCTCAACACTGGCGAAGGTCGCACCGTGAATGCCGTCGCGGCCAGTGCGCGCACCAACATAGACAACGGGATTGCCCACGCCGTGCGCACCACCAAGCTGCAGTTGCTCGTGCCGCATCAGGCCCACACACATTGCGTTCACCAGCGGATTGCGTGTGTACGACTCGTCGAAAACGACCTCGCCGCCGACGGTGGGAACGCCGACACAGTTGCCGTAGGCAGCGATCCCACTGACCACACCCTCCAGCAGATGCCGCGTTCGGGCGGCTGCCTGCGTTGCCCCGGCGAGTGGCCCAAAGCGCAGCGAGTTCAGCAGCGCAACCGGGCGCGCACCCATGGTGAAGACGTCGCGCAGGATGCCGCCAACACCGGTTGCAGCGCCGTGGAACGGCTCGATCGCTGACGGATGGTTGTGGCTCTCAACCTTGAATGCAATTGCCCAGCCATCACCGGCGTCGATGACCCCGGCGTTCTCACCCGGGCCCTGCAGCACATGCGGCGCCTCGGTCGGCAGGGTCTTCAGCAAGTGTCGGCTGCTCTTGTACGAGCAGTGCTCGCTCCACATCACCGAGAAGATGCTCAGTTCGGTGAAGTTGGGGTGCCGGCCCAGGCGCTCGACGATCAGTTCGTACTCGCTGGCTGTCAGTCCGAGCTCCTGAAAGTTGGCGACCTCCTCACGTGCGGATACTGGAGTGGTCGGTGCGGTGGTGGTCATCGAAGTTCTCCAATCAGGCTGCGGGAGTCGTCCGCGATCCACTGGCCAACGGAGTGCAGCAGCGCTGCTCCGTCGTCGCTTCCCATCCATTCGTGCACGGCACGCTCGGGGTGCGGCATCATGCCGACGGCGATGCCGTCTGAGCTGCAGATGCCAGCGATCCTGCCCAGCGATCCGTTCGGATCATCGCCCTCATAGCGCAGCACAATCCGGCCCTCGCGTTCCAACTCGGCAATCACGTTGCTGTCAGCGTGGTACCGCCCTTCGCCGTGTGCGATCGGCAGTGTCATTCGCTGGCCCGCACGGGTGTTGAGTGTCCATGGCGTTGGCCGAACATGCTCAGGTACGGCCAGCGAGACAAGGTCGCAGCGAAACTTCAGGTGCGAATTGCGCAGCAGTGCGCCAGGCAGCAGTCCGGCCTCGCACAGTACCTGGAAGCCATTGCAGATCCCCAGAATCGGAACGCCGCGCGCCGCAGCAATGCGAACTGCGGTCATCACAGGTGCGCGCGCCGCCATCGCACCGCATCGCAGGTAATCGCCCCACGAGAAGCCGCCCGGCAGAATGACCGCGTCACAGTCGTCCAGCGAGCGTTCGGTATGCCACACCGCCACGGCCGTACCGCTGCCATGGACATCGTCGATCGCACGCAGCGTGTCCCGATCACAATTCGATCCGGGGAAGGTAACAACGGCTATCCGCACGGTGCCTCCTCGCGCAGCAGCCCGCCGACGGTCGATGCATCGACGAGCTCCCAGCTCCAGCCTTCGATCACGGGATTGGCCAACAGTTCGCTGCACATTGCCTCGACCTGCTGCCCCGCGCGCTCGTGGTCGGTCTCGTCGAGGACCAGCTCAATGACCCGTCCGATACGTACATCGCGCACGTTGTCGTGCCCGAGCGTGCCGAGCGAGCGGCGGACCGCATCGCCCTGCGGATCGAGAACCGAGCGCTTCAGCTGTACGGTGACGCGCGCCCCGATCATCGTGCCACCTCGAGCGTTGCGGCCGACCCGCCCAGCCGCTCCAGCAGTGCGCGATACGCCTGCTCGGTGCCGCCCAGGTCGCGCCGGAAGCGGTCCTTGTCCAGTTTCTCGCCCGTCTCACGGTCCCAGAACCTGCAGGTATCGGGCGAAATCTCGTCGGCAAGAATCAGACGGCCGTCCCGGGTGTGCCCGAACTCCAGTTTGAAGTCGACGAGCACAACGTCGCGCTCGGCCAGGTGCGCCCGCAGGACATCGTTGATCAGCAGCGCCTGGCGCTCCAGTTCATTCACGACATCGGCCGACGCGATACCCAGCACGTCGATGTGCGCGCGAGTGAGCAGCGGATCATCGAGGTCATCCCGCTTCCAGCAGAACTCGACGATCGGATGTGCCAGGGCGGTGCCCTCCTCAACCCCCAGGCGCTTGCTGAAACTGCCGGCGGCGATGTTGCGGACCACGACCTCCAGCGGAACGATCTCAACGCTGTGGGCCTCGATCTCGCATGGGCCGCTGCGCCGAATCAGGTGCGTCTCAATACCTGCGCGCTCGAGCACGGTGCACAGCAGCTCGGTGGTGGCGGCATTGATCTGCCCCTTGTCGTCGATGCTGCCGCGCTTGGCGCCGTTGAATGCGGTGGCCGCGTCGGTGAACTCGATCAGGCAGACACCGGGCGTGTCAGTCTCGAAGACGTGTTTCGCCTTCCCTGAGTATCGAAGCGTGGTCCGTACCGTCATGCTGTCTCTCCCTGCGGTTGACGGACCGGTCTATCGATCCGCCTATGTTCCTGCCAACACACCCGGCGGTGCGGCTCCCGGCGATTCGCCGGACCGTACGTTCGGGGATCCTTCTGATGTCGCGCCGGGCGCTGGCGTCCTGCCCTCGCTGGCACGCTCGTGCAATGCAATCTGTGTGCGCTCGTCAGCGGCGATGACGCCCTGCTCGAGCTCGGTGGCGTAGCGCTCGAGTTCCGCGGCAACGCGCGGGTCGAACGTCGCGATGATCCGCGCGGCCAGCAGGCCGGCATTCCAGGCGCCGTCGATCGCGACGGTGGCCACCGGTATTCCGCGCGGCATCTGCACGATTGCGTACAGTGCATCGGTTCCCTGCATCGGGCCGCCCGAGAGCGGTACCCCGATGACGGGAAGTGTTGTGCAGCTGGCAACCACACCGGGCAGGTGCGCTGCCAATCCCGCGCCCGCAATGATTGCGCTGTATCCCTGCTCGCGAGCTGCGCGGGCAATGGCAAGCGTGCGGTCGGTGGCGCGGTGGGCTGAGGAAACCCGAAGTTCCCAGGCGATCCCGAAGCGGTCGAGCGCCGACCCGGCTGCGGTCATCGTCGCGACGTCACTGTCGCTGCCGCACATGATCAGGACCGTACGTGGGGAATCGGTCATTGACCAGATCGTATCGGTGGCAGCGGCGTCAGCGCAACCGGTACGTCGAAACTCGCGGTGGCGTCCTGCCGATATTCGGGTGGCTGGGTCGATGGGACGAGCGTCAGCACGGTGTGGATCAATGGACGTCGGGGCAACATTTTCTCGTGTATCTCTGGCAGCGCGAGCTGCGCACTTTGCCGATGCAGGAATTGATCTGCTCGTGGCGCCCAGCTACACGCGGATGTCTGCCCGCGGAATCGACCAGATCACCACAGCCGTTCACCTGCTTGCAAACGGCGTTCCCATACGCGGTGCGGGTGAGTCGCCACTGCGCGCGGCAGCCGAAGGTGCCAGTCTGCTGGATTCAGCCGCAGCCGAGGTGATCCCCGTCGACCTGCCCAGGGCATTTCGTGGGAAACAGCTGGAGTCGACCTGGAGCGCCACCTTTCCGCGCGGCTTCAGTACGCAGGTCAGCCGCAGTGGCGCGACACTGGACGTCGTTGTCTCGCATCCGCCAGGCGGCGGCGACGATCTCGCAGTCACGGCCAAGGCAAGCGTGCATGGCCAGGTGTTTCACCGATCCAGCTCGAAGGAGATTGGCCGCTTCTCGCGCACGGTAACCATGCCA
>CAYNNW010000080.1:0-7912 GCA_964398435.1 uncultured Gaiellales bacterium
CGACGGCGATGTTGCGGGCGATCAGCCAGTTGACAGCCTTGAGGCTGCGATTTCCAACTGCGCCGGCGCCGAGCACCGAGCCCGAGATCGTGTGCGTGGTCGAGACCGGGAATCCGACGGTGCCGGTGTAGTACAGGATGCTTGCGCAGGCAGTTTCGGCGGCGAATCCCTGCGCGGGTGCGAGCTTGGTAATCCGATGGCCCAGGGTCGCGATGATTCGCCAACCGCCGGCCCAGGTGCCCAGCGCCATTGCCAGTGCCGCGCCGACGATGACCCAGGTTGGTGGATCTGCTGTGGCGCCCAGGTGGCCCGACGCGATGAGTGCCAGCGCGATGATGCCCATGGTCTTCTGTGCGTCGTTCGTTCCGTGTGTGAAGGCAACGAAGCTTGCCGAGACCAGCTGCAGTCGCTTGAACACTGAGTTTGTCCGCTCGGGGTTTCGACGACGGGTGATTCCCATGATTGCCAGCATGATCAGCCCAGCTGCGGGGATTGCGATCATTGGTGCCAGCAGTGACGGGATCAGCACCTTCTCCTTCAGCCCCTGCCAGAGGATGACGTCGCTGCCGAAGGCGTAGGCAGCCGCGCCGGCGACCCCGCCGATCAGCGCGTGGCTCGAGCTTGTGGGCAGTGCCAGATACCAGGTGATTACGTTCCAGGTGATTGCGCCGATGACGCCGGCCAGGACCACCATGACACCGGCCTCGCCGATCATGACGTCGGGATTGACAACCCCCTTCGCAACGATGGCCGCAACCTTGAGCGAGACGAATGCGCCAGCGAAGTTCAGCAGTGCGGCCCCGATGACCGCCACTCTGGGAGACACAGCCTTGGTCGAGACGCTGGTGGCTATTGCATTTGCTGCGTCGTGAAAACCGTTGGTGAAATCAAAGAACAGGGCGACAATGATGACTGCGATCAGTGCCAATTCCATCGGGGAGCTCCTTCAGTTGCCGTTACCCTGAAGGTTAGACGCGGATACGCCGACTCCGACCGTGCGTCACGGCCCTGTTGCGGACCTGTTACCGACTTGTCACAGCCGCCGCTTCGGTCGACAGGCGAACCCGGTACAGTTCTCGCATGCGTGAGACGCATTCCCCGCCGACAGTCGACGCTGACCTGGCTCGCCCCAGCGGGCCGCGCCTGGTCGTCTGCGGGCTTGATGAGGCGGCCGCCGCACGTATGCGCGCGAGAACGTGCCTTGGCGAGTGGCAGATCATCCCCACGCGGGGCCTGGCCGATGCCGAGCACGTTGCTCGGGTCGATGCGGCCAGCGCGCTCGTTGTGTCTTCGGGCAGCCTGTCGGCGGAGGATGTCCGCGGGCTGCGCCGTCGCCAGCCGACGCTGACTGTGCTCGTCTGGAGCGCGGGCCTGTCCTCGGAGGATACGGCCGCCTACCTGCTAGCGGGAGCGTTCGACGTTCTGTCTTCGCGCATGAGCGACGTTGAGATTCGCGCGCGCGTGGTGCGGTCGATCCCGCGCTCGGCTGGAGGCAGTGAGCGTGCGTCGACGATCGGCGATTTGAGTGTCGACACGTTTCGTGGTGAGGCGCACTGGCGTGGACAGTCGTTGCCGCTGTCCAACCGCGAGCGTGACGTGCTCGACGTGCTTGTCCAGGAACAGGGGCAGACGCTGCGCAGGCAGGTCATCTACCAACGCGTCTGGGGGCATGCCATGCCGGCCGGTGATCGCAATGTCGACGTCAACGTCAAGCGCCTGCGCGAGAAGCTCGCTGCCGGGACTGGTGGCGAAGTCAGCATCGAAACTGTTTCACGAGTGGGATACCGACTACTGATCAGCGAGAAGGGCGACTAGATGCCAACAACCGTCGACATTCAGAGTGTCAGCGACCTGTTCAGGAAGGCTGGGGACAATGCGCATCGCACCGCAATCGCCCTGAGCGAGCGCGTCCGCGACTATCCGCTGACCGACGTTGACCACGAACGCATCAAGCAGTTTGAGCAGGGTGGCGACGACATCACCCGCAAGATCATTCACCTGCTGCTCGATCACGATCCTGAGTCGCAGCATCGCCAGGAGTACTATGCACTTGCCAGCGCAGTCGACGATGTGGTCGACCACATCGAGCACGTCTCTGACCTGCTCGACCTGTACAAAGTTGAGGCTGCGATGCAGCAGGCGCTCGACCAATGCGATGTGTTGATTCGCGCCACATCCGTGCTCCGCGACGCGCTGGCGATCGTCGGTACCCCTGCCGAAGTTGGCGAGCTACTCGTGCAGCTGAAAGCAGCCGAGGACGAAGGTGACCAGCTGGAGCGCAACGCCATCGCAGCGCTGTTTGCCGACGAGCACATCAACCCGCGCGTGATCATTCAGTGGAAAGACATCTTCGAGGGACTCGAGTCTGCGATTGATGCCTGCGAATCAGCTGGTCACGTGATCGGCAATCTCATGCTCAAGACCCGCTGATACCAGCTGCCGCCGGCCGTCGGGGTGGTGATCAGTCAAGCTCGCGGATAAGCGACGATGTTGGTACCGTGAGTATCGAGGCAGGTCGCTCGCCGTCGCCACCTCTGACCAGCGTTGATGTGCCGTCAGGGTTGTGCGCGGTTACGATCAATCCCGTCTCGATTTCTCCGTTCGAGCGTATTCGGCTGGTCAGCGCACCGCGCGGCGCCGGTGGAGCGGGATCCAATCCAAATTCAGCAAATGCCGATTCGACAGCGCGCGTGTGAGGATGGTCGGCACCCCACAGCCGGACGGCCTCCGCGCGGGTTGCCTCGGCAACAGTTGCGAAGTCCAGATTGCCGCGCAGTCGTCGGTTGCCTGCAACATTGAAGAACAGATCTTCGAACGCCTGCCAACCGATGGACTGTTGGATCCGATGGGCGGGACGGGTGAGTACACCGGACAGCTCATGGACACCAGCCTCTGCGGGTGAGCCGTTCGTGCCCGCGCCGTCTTGCAGAGCGTGCCAGCCTCGAACTCCGTCAACCACGCCGAGCCCAGTGGCCGGGTTGCGGAATCCCGCACCCGGAACATCGACAACCCCGTCACCAATGCTCCAGCTGCGCGTATAGCCAGCCGCGCCAATATCGGCGAATGCCTCGCTGACTGCGCCGCTTTCAACTGATGATCCCGATCGTGCTCGTTGTGCATCGACGAGCACGCCGTGAGTGAGCTCATGCATGATCGCCGATGGAGAGAATCCTGCTCCGCGACTAGCCGGTGCCAGATCAAGAATGCCTTCAGGGCTGAACGAGGCAGTCGGCGTAGCATCCGAATCCAGAACAACGCGAATTGTTCCTCGATCCCCAGCGCGGCCAGTGCCGGCAAGGCGGTGGCCGTGACGGCCGTACAGATAGTCGAGCGCGGCCTCAACATTGGCGAGCGCCACGACGTCACGTTCAGCCAGTGTGCCGGACGCCAGGGCATCGTCCATCATTCCAATTCGATGCTGCCGTCCGGTGCCCCCACGAAAGACGTCAATGTGGGATGAGGCGAAATCGGTGCCATCGATTCGTGATCGATTCAGATCGATGACTTCATCCAGTGGCACGATTCTGGTTTGGAGGGATCCATCGTCGGCCAGGCGGCGTAGTTGAACACGTGGTTCATCACCCGGAATCACGCCGCCAACTGCCTGCCAGCCATCGGAAATCGCTGCGGATTCGGTTGCGCCAAAACGGGGTGAGGATACTTCGGCGCGCGATCGAAGTGGTAGCTGGAAGAGTGGTCGAGGGTCGTCCAATACGAGGTCGCGAAGGGCGCCTCGTGCATCAAATGACGGATCCGCCAGCTGGCGTCGAGCGATTGCGTTGCCCGGAGACAGTGCCTCGCCGCCAGTGAACGTGCGCACGCTCTCAAGTGGAATCGTCATTTCGGAGGGGCGGGTCACGAACACGCTCGTACCATCGAATGACGGATGAACAACCGACCATCCTGCTTCAACCTCACCGCTTGATCGGCGAACCGACAGCTCTCGCGTCGAAACAAGGTTTTGAAGTGACGCGATGTCCGTGGGCATAGGTCCGCCGGCAAAGACATCCGGATTGGCCTGTGCAAGTTGCTCGATGGGGATTCGCTTGCGCAATGGGCTCCCTGTCGCATCTACGACGACCTCGCCCGACGCATCGGTGCGTACCCGCGTGACTGTCAGAACTTCACCCGTTGCAGGATTGGTTACTGTGGTGCCCGCGAGGTACTCACCGTGTGTCGCGACAACATCGGGCCGAGCGCCAATCGCGTCGCCAGATCGTGGCGGGCGGATCGTCTGCGGATCAACGATGTGGTCCCCAACACGATGCATTGGCTCGCTTGGATCGGCCACCCCTCGGGATTTAGTTGGCTCGGGAGATGGTGTTGGATCCGCATCCAGGCGGCGCGGAATGACATCGGGATTGGCATCCAGCACGTCCGACATGTGGAGCACGCTGACTGCCCCGGAATCGGTATCGCGCACGGCGACGAGTGTCGGATCCTCTGCTGCCATGACCGTTTCGGCCGGGGCCTCCACAACACCGCGACCACGACCTTCTGGCAGCGAGATTGTCTGCCCGTCAAGCAGATGGGGGTTGTGTGCGAGCAGGTCGCGTCCAATGGAGACATTTTCCATGAACATCTGACCGGCGGTGTTTCGACCACCAATAAGGAGCTCATTCTGCTCATTGACCCCCGCTATCTCCATGGTCATTTCGCGCCCGAGTGGATCTCGCAATGGCGTGGTTCCACGTACCGCAATTCCGCCATCAAGTGTCGCAGACGCACCATTGGTGAGAATCACTATTCCGCCCGGAGCCGTAGTAGCACCGTCCCCTGGAATTGGGGGGCGGGGTGTCGGTCGACCAGCACGTGGAATTGCGCCATCTGGTGCGATGGCGAACGTAGATGATCCACGGGCTCCGCGGCCACGGTAATTCGCGCCGACGATGAATCCCTCTGGCGAACGGGTTACGGCAACACGATGTGGCTCGCCATTCCAGTCGAACTCGTAGATCGGGCGACCAGTTCCGCTGCCCTGGTGGCCGACGACCCGCCCCTCGGTGGCGGCTCGCATGACGAAATCAGGGTACTCGCGAGGCGTGAGGCCAATCGCGTCGAATTCACTCCAGTGTTCATTGACGTGTTCGAGGCCTGCTGCTCGCCCGGTACGCGGATTTGTACCGCCTGATTCGAGGTAGACGACCTGCCCGTCGGCTGCGCGACCGATGCGTACAACATTGTCGGGAGTGATGTTCGCGCCCTGTGCCTGTGCATCGCTGATCAGTGATTCGTACGACTCGCTGCCGACAACGCGGTCTGCCGGTGCGACCCATGAGCTGGCGTCACTATCCAGACGAACTCCGAGTGGCAACCCATCAACGGGCTGGAACTCATTCGCATATCCCGGGCCGAACGCATCTGCGTCGGTCGTACCCAGGTGTGAGTCCCGCCAGTTGGCAAGCTCAGGAGTAACACCGTCGGTAACGGGCGGATCGCCCGCAGCTGGTCGGGCGCCGGGAAGTGCGCCGCGCTGCGCCTGCACGCCCACACCCACGCCGATTCCAGTCGCAACCAGCTGGCCGGCCATTCGCCAATCGAACGTACCGTTTCGGACCGAGTCGTAGGCAGCCCGTCCGGTGACGGCAACGCCAGCTACGTCCGCGGCATATCCCGCGAGCTGCACGCCGCGTCCAGCAGTTGCAAGCACGCTGGCGCCCCGACTTGCCGTCAGGCCGGCAGCGGCCGCCCGAGCCGTGAGCGATGCCGCGCCTCGGGCCGCCCCGAGGCCGGCCATCGGGATCATTCCTGATGCGGCCAGCCCGAAATTCGTCCAGCTTGCCTCAGGCCGATTCGTTGCCAGCGCGTACCCCTCAGCTGCAGTGTCAACCGCCGCCATGCCGACGCCAACACCAATGAGGATCCCCCCGACCGGGGAGCCCACGCCGGTTAATGTGAGTGCGCCGCCAACAATGGCCGTCGCAATACCGATGACCTGCGTCCACGGGCGGATGTGCTCGGTGAAGGTGTTGTACAGATCCTCATGCCAGTCGAGGTGTGACTCCTCGTGGAGTGTCTCAACATCGATCGGGTTGTCATCCTCGTCAACCTTCATCGATCCGTCGGCATTGAGCTGAAACCGATTCTCAACTTCGGTCCAGTCGTCATCATTGCCTTCGGCGCGGACGAGTCGGTCCATCGTCTGCCATTCGACCGCGCCATTCACGATCTCGCCTGACATCAGTTCGCGTACGTGCGCCGTGTGCCCGTCAGCCAGAGCTTCTTCGTCGTTGTCGTATTCCGTCTGCACTTCAACGGTGCCGATGGTGTGGTCGGGGTCATCAACCAGGCCACCCTCGTTCGTCGCCAGCGGCATTCCGGAGTTGTATGTCTCGGAGTGCGAAGTTGTGGTGGTCGTTGCTGGCTGATCCTCTCCCTCAATGGGATCAGTATCGACAGTCGTGTCGGCGATGTGCCGGATCGGTCGTCCGCTGCTGTCAAACGTGGTCTCTTCGGTCGACGTCGTATGCTGGCCGGGAACTGGCTCACCGTCGGGGCCACTCTCCTGCGGGTGCTGCACGATGTCAGCGACCGCAGTTGAACTTGATGGAACACCATTCTGGAACTGCGTCGTCGTTGTCTGTTCTACGTCCTGTTCGGGCGACGTGGTCGACGCGGTCTGTACCGACTCGCGCATACTGCCGTCCGGGTTGAACGAGGTATCCAGCGTGATATCACTCTGCGAATCGGTCGACGGGTCATTCGTGACCGTGCGTTCCGTGGTGGAGTCAAGCCGCCCGTCAGTCGTGAAGACCTGATCACTCTGCTCGGTGGAAGTTGTGGTGCCAGTGCTGGTCTCGGACGACGTGGAGATTCGAGTGATGATTCCGTCGGCAGACGTGTGAACCTGTTCACTGAAGACTTCCTGGCCGGCACTTGAGCCACCGCTTGCCGCGAGAGGAGATTCCACGCTCCGGGCACGAATTCGCGAGCCGTCGTCGGATCGCCCGTCGACGAGTTCGACGGGGACAGGCGGGCCGTTTTCGGGATCCGGAATCAGCTCGGTGCGGCTGAGCTCCAGAACACTGCCGGCCGGCGTCAAATCGTCGATCAGGTTTGAGCGGGGTTGGTCTACGTACGCGGCTTCGTACACACGACCGTCGTCGTCAACGTGCAGATTGTGTGTTTCGTAGTACTGCCGTCGAAGCCGGTCGCGTTCGGCAGCGCTGTCGGCGGCCTGGAGTGCCGTGTCGAGATGCTCCTGCTCGGCGCGAAGCCGTTCTGCTTCCGCCGGGGGCACACGTGTATCGAGCTCGCTCGGCCCGGTTGGTTCCTCGTTCCGGCGGGCCGCAGCAGCGTAGCGGGCCACGTCGCGCCGCTCTCTCGGTGAAAGCGAGGCCACCGACGAGCCCTGTGCGTCAGCCTCGCCACCACCGCCCGCTGCATTAGCAGATGGTTCATCGGACGGTCGGTCGGGTCCATCACTCGTGGACCCAGCAGGGGCGTCCGTACTGGGTGATGCATCCGGCTCAGGCCGTGAGTCGCCGGAGGTCTCCTCGGCACCGTTTCGAGCCTGCTCGGTAGCTGCTGAAGGCTCCGATGGTTCACCCGGGCCCTGCGCCTCCTGTGTCTGAGGCGACGGTCGGTCTGTCGCCTCAGGGCGTTCAGTCTCGGCCGGTTCGTCCGTGTGTGGGCGCTCCGATGCCGTCGCAGCATCGCGAAGTCGTATCCCAACTGTTGAATCGATCCCCAAGGGTCAGTGAATGCACTTTCCCCCATGCCCCAACTACTGCAGCCCATCACAGCTGCCCCTCCAGTTAGCCACGGGGCCAGCCTCCCGTCAAGCGGAACCGTGGCATTGCTGCCGGTTCAGCGGTACGAGCTCCGGCACTGGCGGTCAGCGCCCCGGTACCCGCTCATCGGGCTTCCGGCGGGGCCAGGGGATGAAGATCGGCGTCCGCTCCGCCCACGC
>CAYNNW010000081.1:0-7192 GCA_964398435.1 uncultured Gaiellales bacterium
CTCGACCGCGCGGGCAAGCTGCTCCAGCCGCTGGCGGGATCCATCGCTGAGCGCGACCCACTCGCCGGCGACCTGTACGAGTCCTTCAGCACTTCGTCCAAGTTCGCGAAGCGTGTCTGCGTCAACGGTCTCGCCACCCAGCGCGACTTCCAGGTCGTAGTGCACGAGGTCGCCCAGGCGGAATCTGCTGGGCGCCCGGCGCACGCCCGTCGTGCCGGCGCTCCCGCTCGTACGCCGCACTGCTGCGGAGACCCCTGCGGGTCCGTCTGCGACGTCCTCGTCATCGTGTCGATCGCGAAAGTGAAGTCGTGCACTGACCAGCCGCTCAACGCCCAGCGCGAGCGCTTCCGGCAGTTCAACGCGTGCGCCAAGCTGTTCAATGCGTGGAGCTTCGCGAATGCATCGTGAGATCGCCGAGGAGTCGTGCTCGGATCCCTCGTCGGGCACACCGCTGACCGCCAGAGCCCCGAGAACCGGAAGAGTTCGTGCAGCTTCCTCGACGAGCGCCGTAAGCCGCTTGCGCTCCTCCAGCGTTGGAGGCAATGTCGAATCTGCCGTCGAGGCGAGTCCGGCAGTGATCCGCCAGGGGTCCGACGTCTTGCTGGGAAGGTGAACCCGTACGACCAGGCCTGCAAGCGGGCGCCCGGAGGGCTTCCCACCAGATCCGCCAGCCGGACCTATCAGCCGCTCGACCTCGAGCCCGCGCAGGGCTGCAACGATGAATGTTTCCAGCGCCTGCTGCGGCTTCAGCTGAACCAGATCGGCGTCTTCGTCGATACCTTCGGCCGCGCCGACTCCGAGCAGGCCATCTGCCACATCCTGGGCGTCGACAAGAACACCGCATGCGGCCTCGGGGAGCGCCGTTGCGAGCCGACGAAGCTGCGCATCGGTCTGCTCCGTGCCCATCGGCAACATTGTGCCTTCGTCCATCCGCTGGACGACGTGCGCGGCGAGCGCCCATGCCCGCACGGACGGGCGAACCGTCTTGGGGGCGAGTGGCAGCAGGAATCGAACTGCCTCTGCAAGCGGGAGCGCGCGGGCCTCGGTAATCCGCGGGGCCGCCGGATCACCGACGGGCACGACGAGACGACGCGCCCTGTCCGGAAGTTCAAGCGCTGCGGCTGCCCGACGCCAGGCACCAGGAGTCAGCTGCACGGCTCCATAGAGCACGAGCGATGGCTCCATGCCTGGAAGTGCGGGAAGGTATGCCGCGTCGAGCAGCAGCTCGGGGGGTGCGCGATCGATCGAAGGCAATTCGCCCTATGGTAGCACCGATCGGAACCAAGAAACCAGCACGCGCCCGCGGGGACCGCGCGGAGCCGCCGGTGCTAACTGAAGAAACTCCGGAATCGGTCGGCTATCCGCGACAGCAGCGAGCCTCCACTGGCCGCACCGATCACACCGCCTGAACCGATGCCGCCGCCGGGGATGCCTCCGGGGTTGGGCATTGCGAATCCACCGGTTGCAGCGGTCATTGCCGGCCACTGGTAGCCGCCCCAGCCAACAAGTCCCTGCGGGTATGGATATGAACCAACGCCGGGCATGACGGGTGGCGGCATGAACGGCGAAATGCCATTCGGCCCGTAGGCAGAGCCGAAGCCATACGCCGATGATCCGGGGAAGCCGAACAGGTCGCCCATGCTCGAGCTGAAGCCCGTGTCGATATTGCGGTTCTCCACACGCTGTTCAGAACCTGGGGCTGCAAATCCGAGCCGATTCTGGTTCGTTGCGTTGATCTGGCCACCTGACGCCATTGTGATACCTCTCCTCCACTGAAGTGCTCCCGGCAGGCTGCAGGTGTTGCAGCCCGACAGGCTTCACCGGCACGTCGATGAGCGGCCTGGTTGGAGATGCGGAAGTGGAGTCAGTTTGGCCGAAACGGCCGGGTGATTGACCGCGGGCGGCCCATCTGGCGATTCGCTGAAACGTCAGCCAGGAACGATGATCTCGTCCGGAGAGATGTCACGATGGATCCCCTCGATCCCGAACGAACCGCCGCCGTAGGTAATGGCGTCGAAGTGCAGAACGCCGACGAGCAGCAGCAGGATCCAGGCACCGATGAAGGCCAGGAACGGTGTCCAGGCAATGAATGTGTAGAAGGCATCAGATAGTGACCCAGTACGCATGACGCGATTCCCCCCGGTGTTCGCACATGACCTGCCTGTATTTCGTTGCCGGGAAACGTCTGGATCCCTCCTCGGCACGGCCTTTTGCTGTCCCTCGCACGGCCACCACGCGGCCCATTCGCAAGAATGCCCTGCGATGACTGGTGATTCGGTACTGCTCGTGATGCTGATCGCCGCCGTGGCGGCGGCAGTCGGCTGCGCTCACCCGCTGTTGTCGATCCCCGCAGCGATCGTTGTTGCCGCAACGTCGATCGGAACGGGATCTCCGCTGTGGGTCGCGACGCTGAGCGTGTGCTGTGGCCTTGTTGCCGCACGCCTGTTCCTTGCACTTGCGGCAATGCGCGGTGACGGTGGATCACTGATCAGCGCTCTGGCGGACGGTGACGCATCTGCAATGCGACGACTCGCCGATCGAATTCCCTTCTACAACGCAGCCGCATTTGCGGTGGGAGCGATGCCGCTTGTGCCGGCCTGGGTCACATTCCCACTGCTGGGCTCGACGCGGCTGCCTGTCTCAATGGCACTGCTCGGTTCGTTCGTGGGGCGCTTCCCCATCGTGCTCGGCGGTGCCTGGGTCGCTTCGGTCGTTGCACAGGCAGTCACGCCAACTGCCAACGCAGCGGCAATGCTGCTGGTGGCAGTGGCCACGACGATTGCCGTGATCGGGATCATGCATCGAATGGACCCCGAAGCTTGGTCGACGTCGCGCCGAATCAGAATCCGACCAGATATTGCACGCCGGCGCAGTCGTTTTGTGCTGCGGCTCGGGTCGCCATGGGACATCGAAGGAAGCGCCGTCGAGGTCGTTGAGGAGGACGTTCGGATCATTGGCCCCGCCCCGGGGGACATCGAAGGCACAGTTGCGGAAGAGCCAACGGGCGAGCGCTGAGGAGTGGATCCGCTGTCGATGGGAATACCCGTATCAGGTGTCGCGCGCACGACGTGCGTGGCCGAGGGGGTTGATTCCTGATGGGAACGTGGGATGGCTTTGACGACGACGACTCGTCAGGCGGTGATGGCTGGGAGCACGAGCCGGTTGACTCGGTCGAGGCCGAGATCGAGCAGCTGTGCCGGCTCGCCATGGACCGACTGGACGAGGGCGACGAGACGAGCGCCCACGAGTTGATCCTCGACGCGATTGCCGTCGACGACGACCACCCGTTCCCATCGTTCGTCCTGGCCCTGCTGCACGAACGACGCGGTGACATTCCAGCCGCCCGCTACCTGGCCGACCAGGCCCTGAAGGGAGCGTCCACCAATCCGGACGTCATCCGCCTGCGGGCACAGCTCGACCTGCGCGAACAGCGGCTTCCCGAGGCCGAGGCACTTCTGCGCTACGGCGTTGCACACAACCCTGACGACGCCGACCTGCACGAGGTGCTGGCTCGCGTCTGCCTCGCCCGAGGGCGACATGACGATGCGGCCCGCGAAGCGTCCGTGGCACTGCGCCTTGACCCGATGAGTCCTGGGGCACGCGCCGTTCGGATTGCGGCGTTCGACGATGCCGGCGACCCCGAAGCGATGCTTGCGGTGTTGCGCCAGACCGTCCAGCTGCATCCCGATGACCCGTATCCCATGGTCGAGCTGGCCGCGGCCGAAGCGGAGCACGGCAATCTCGATCGGGCACGACGGCTGCTCGCACGCGCCCAGCGACTCGCCCCACGCGATCCACGGATCGTCGAGGTCAGGGAAATGCTCGACGAGGGGCATGCCCCGCTGCTGTTGCGCCCGCTTCCTGCTGTTCGCAGCTGGCTGCACGAGTTCCCGGGTGGCTACGTCGGTTTCCTCGGCGCATTCCTGGTCGCGGCGCTCCCGCTGCACGCACTCTCAGCGGCCTACCCATCGTACGGACCGCCGGTCGCCGCGCTGCTCGCGCTGTGGGCGTGCGTCGCGGCATACGCCTGGGTTGCACCGCCGCTGCTCGCAGCCCGGCTCAATCGATCGGCGGGACACATTGCGGAAAAGCAGCTGCAGAGCGCACCGGGCGAGGCAACGGATCTGGAGCGACTCGCAGACGCAGTCACGCTGTACGCGGCCGGACGAGCCCACCGACGTGCGCTGTCGCTGCTGATTGAGGCAGCTGATCGGGAATGGCGACCCGCAGTACGGATCGAGCTGGCCCGCTCACTGCGCCTGTTGCTGACACCGTCACAGCGTGCTGCTCGAGCACTGACGTCGATGCCTGGCGACGTTCACCTGGCCGTCATGCTGAGCGCACTCCTGATTCTGACGGCGCCTTTCCTGGCAACATGGGTCGGCGGAACAAGCACGATCTGGCTTGCGTCCAGCATCATCCCGGCCGGTCTTGGTTTCGCACTCGCACTGATGGCTGGCCGATCCCGCGAATCACTTGAGGATGCGTGCGCAACGGCGCGGGCCGCTGCCGACGGGACGCTGACCGGGCTCGACATGGACGACCGCGGAGCAATCGGCCTCGGTGGCTGAGCCACCCCACTGATCAGGCGCGTGTTGCCAGCCCGGCAACCGCCTGGTCCCGACGCTCGGCGATAACCGTGTCGAGTTCGGCTTCCTTGCCGCTTCGCAGCAGCGCAATTGGATCTGGCTCTCCATTGACGATCGCCTCGAAGAAGTCCTTGCGATCGTGGTAGGTCGGAAGCGTTCGCTTTGCCCAGCCACGCTGCTCATTGAGGATCTCAGCCAGCCGGCCGTACTCCTCACCCATCAACTCGGCAATCTCACGCTTCATTCGCTTGGCGAGGGCCGGGCTGGCACCCGCGGTGGAAATGGCAACCGCAATCGGGCCCTGGCGAACCACGGCCGGCAGGATGAAGTTGCACAGCGGCGGTACGTCAACGACATTGACCAGCATCGCACGCCCCTCGGCAAGTTCCCAGATACGCACGTTGAGATCGGTGTCGTCGGTCGCAGCAATTGCGATCAGCTGCCCGTCCAGGTCGGTATCGAGGAACTCGCGCCGGTGCCAGGTGATCGCCTCTTCCCGCGCGAGAGTCGCCACGTCGTCACTGACCCGGGGTGCAACAACGGTGACGCGCGCGCCGGCTGCAAGCAGCCCTTCGATCTTCTCCTGACCGATCTCCCCACCACCAATGACCAGCGCCGGTCGATCACGCAGCTTCAGGCAGGCCATATAGAACGTGGTGTCCATCATGTCGGCGACGCACCGTTGATCGCAGATTCCAACGCGGTGTTGGCAGATACACGGCTTTCCGGAGAATGCAGCAGCGGGCATGGTCAGTTCGCCTCTCGAGTGGTGACGGTGAAATCTCGGCACGGCAACGTAACACACGCCTGCATTGCTTCGACACACCGGTAGGGACAGGTTCCGAGTGCTTCACGCGCGCGACAGTCGTGCAGCAGCATCGGAATAACAGCAATCTGGGTGACCGGGACGATGACTGTGCAGCCAACGTCGCTTCGAATACTGCCGCGTTTTGAGGCGCAGCCGAACGACGACGCCCCGCGCAGCGAGGATACGGGCCATCTCGTCTCGACTGATGAGCTGGTTGGGCTCGATCCACCCGCGGCCGCGGGTGACAATGGCTGGACACCCGCAGAGATCAGGGTCGTTCATGCGGCCGTCGGCGCCAATTTCACCGAGGCACTGCTCTCAGCTGCTACCAATCCACCGCCCGAACACCCTGGGCAGCGGCTGTCGCAGCCCATGGTCAATCAACTGGCCACCGATCTGGCGGGGCAGTTCAATCTCAGTGAGGCGTGGATGCGGCAGCAGCTGTCACGCGTCTATCTGTACGTCGGTGGTCCGGCGACCGGGTCGGCAATGACGGTCGGGCACCACGTGTACCTGCCGGACGAAAAGTCGCTCAACGACATCCTCAAGCCCGAGGGGCGTCGATGGCTGACGCACGAGCTTGCTCACGTGGTGCAGTTCGCCGACTATAACGGTGGTTCGACGTACGCCTATCTCAGCCAGTACGCACGCGGGCTGGCGGTTGGAATTGATCCTGACGTGCTCGGTGCCGGTCGAGGCGGCCATGTGTGGGGGTCTGCGTTCACAGGTCCGGCGCTGCGCGGTCTCTCAGGAAAAGAGGGGCTCGATGTCGGATCCCGCCTGCAGCTGTCGCTGCTCCCGGCTGCGGCAGTGGCACTGCCGGTTGGGCTGACGGCGTCGGGGGCACTTGCGCTGGCTCGGCGAACCTCGCGCATGCTGGACCTGGATGCAGGAGTGCGACTGGCGGGCCGAACCAACAGTCTTCATGCGGGGATGTTGATGGTCGGGGCTCCGCTTGCTGCGGGTGGGGCGATCGGTGCAGCCCTGGGAAACCTTCCAGCCGGCTACGCAACGGCGGCAGGCGGGCTCGCCGGTGGCGCAATTGCGGGAGCAGCTCTGGTTCGATCGGGCGTATTGCGCGCATCCGGGACGCCAGGATGGATGCACGCAGGCCACGTGGGCATGGTCGCTGCCGGAGCGATTCTGGGTGCCCTGACAGCACGGATATCGGCCCAGACGGTTCGCGCGTTTTCCTCAGACGACACACTGCTGGCGCACTACAACGTCACCGTTCACAACGGTGAACGCAAACCGGCCGAGAACCTGGTCGACTCGATGCACGATGCGCACTGGCAGGAGCTGGATGCCGAGGGCATAGCGATGCGACTGCGGGACATCCACTCGGGTGAACTGGACGTGCTGCCTGCGGAGGAGACGGGGATCGACACAACGTCCCCTGCAGCACGTGTGCCCGATCAGCTGTCGGCCTGGCGCCACCGCGCTGACTGGGCCGTGTGGAATCCCCTGCTGTTTGGAGTTCCCGCGACGATGGCAGTCGCTTCGGGACGACTTGGCCAGCATGCACTGTCAGTTACCACGCGGAGTGCTCCCACTGTCTGGCAGGCGCGACCGTTTGGTACGGCGACAGCTCAGGCAGCCGGAGAGGTTGCGGGCAAGCTCGGGGACCGACTTGCGCGGGCTGTGCCGTCGTCGCTGGCTCTTGGCGCTGCCACGACTCTGCTCCCGATGATGGTCTCAGGCGCAACTGCCGGTCCATTGAGCGAACGCTTTGGCAGAGATGCCGCACCGGTGATGGCTGCGGGACTTGCAGCTGTTGCCAGCGGATTCGCAGCAT
>CAYNNW010000081.1:7202-7877 GCA_964398435.1 uncultured Gaiellales bacterium
GCACAAGTCTTCGGATGGTGCGAATGCTCGGATCCGCAGCAGTCGGCGGAGCAGTTGGCTACCTGTGGGGAAGAATCGCGGCTGGCGCTGAACGTCCGGCGACCTGGGGGTACAGTGTCCCCGCCGAATTTGGCAAGATCAATGAATGATCGTCGAACGAAGCACGCACCCCGACTACCTCTCCAACGCCTGGCTGGTGGGGAACACCCATGGCGGTGATGCCGTCATCATCGATGCGGGGGCACCGATCGAACCACTGATCGCCGCCGTTGAACAGCACGAGCTGAATGTACGTGCGCTTCTGATAACGCACGAACACCACGACCACACCCTGCACCAGGTCGAGTTGTGCGAGCGGTTTGGCATCGAGGCCCGCGGCCCTGCGGACCTTCACGATAACGAGGACCTTCAGGCCGGGTCGCTACGTATCCGCATCCTCGAGACACCGGGGCATACGCCGGAGCACGTCGCCGTGCTGGTTGACGACACTGTCTGCTGCACAGGAGACCTGCTGTTCCGCGGGTCTGTTGGCGGAACGATGGGAGGCGGCGTGGACGGGCTGTCACACCTGCGACGCTCGATCTGCGATCGCATCATGACGCTGCCTGACTCGGTGGCACTGCTTCCGGGCCACGCCGACCAGACGACCGTTGGCCACGAACGGCAGCACAACCC
>CAYNNW010000082.1:0-7869 GCA_964398435.1 uncultured Gaiellales bacterium
GTCCCTTGACCAGTTTCGACGAATTCGTCCACCGTGGTATCGGTCGTGACGGCGAACGGCGTTCCAATCAGAGCTCTGTCGCCTGCGGGGTGCGGATGCATGGCCCCGTGTCCACTCCCTGTTGGGCGTTCGCGCCGGCAAGACGGTCGAGAACGAGATCGTTCGGCACCGCGTAGCCCCCCTCGATCGACTGGCCGATACTGCCGGAGGTGATCGTCCCCTGAACATTGCCGTCGGTATCGAGCAGTGGGCTGCCGGAATTGCCCGAGCGGATCGTCGCGCCGAACACCACAAGTCGCGTCGGCGTGCGTCGCTTTTCGTAGATGTCGTATGCGTCCCAGTCCAGCGTCCGGTCGTACCGCGCAGCCGTTATCTGCATTCCTTCTTCGCCGGGAAAGCCGATGATTGCTGCCGATTCGTCATGGCGAGGTGTATCACCCGGCCGAAGTGGCGGAAGGTCAAGGTCGGGCACGTACAGCACGGCAATATCGATCACAGGGTCGAATCCGACGATGCGTGCCGGAAGCAGCACGGTCGGCCTGCCCGACTCGTCACGCAACTGGACTCCCGTGTTGTCGGGCTGCTGTCCGGCAACGACATGGGCGTTGGTTACCACCAGTTGCGGCGCCGCAACCCAGCCGGTTCCGCTCGACAGCTGCCGGCACGCCTTGCCCTTGATCTGCAGCACGCTGGCTGACGCACGCACCACCTCCGGGTCGTCCAGTACCGCGTCGTCAGGAGGATCGACGATGACGAGTGGGCCGTCCAGCGCCGGGACGAGACCGCTGCGGATCGCAAGCGCCGCAACGTTTCCGGTGGGGGTTACCGTTCCCAACACTCCCTGCATGATGGTGCTACGGAGCATGCGATCGCGTGCCGGATTGGTCTGCCCCCGCGGCGGCGGCGTCAGCGTCAGCACCACACCAACAAACCAGATGATGATCACGGCAAGCAGCGAGTTGCCCACGGCGCCGACGGCTCGATCAACTTGACGGGCCTTCTGGTCACCAATGTGGTGCTCCACGAATTCCCGAAGCACGCTCAGCCGCATCGTCACCCCACCGGCTGCGATCAGGCCAAGCATCACGACTCCGGGCCGCGAGTCGCCGATGATCAGCAGCGATACGGCCCCGCCAATCACGGCACCGATCATGACCACGATGGCAGCAATCAGGCTGGCCAGCGCACCGCGGCGGTAGCCAACCACTCCCATCAGTCCGATTGCACAGGTGAAGACGAGGTCGTACACGTTGATCACTGTTCGCGCAGCACAGCTTGCGCCCTGCTTCCTAGGACGGGGGAGGTGGTGCTGCCGGGAGTCGCAGCTTGAAGGTGGCGCCGGCATCAGGCTGGCTATCAACTGATACGTCGCCGCCGTGCGCGAGCGCAACGTGCTTGACGATGGCCAGCCCCAGCCCCGTTCCCCCGCGCGCGCGGGAACGCGCAGGATCGGCACGATAGAAGCGCTCGAATATCCGGTCGACGTCTTCCTCGCGCACGCCTGGTCCGGTGTCACTGACATCGATGCTTGCGGCTCCGCCCGGGCGCTGAAGCACACGGACTGCGACCCGTGATCCCGCCGAACCGTCGGCTCCGTGCAGGATTGCATTCGAGACCAGGTTCGCCACTGCCTGGTGCAGCGACTCGGCCTCGGCCTCGATCACTGGCCCCCCATTTGCGGGAAGGTCGAGCTCCAGCGTGACCCCGGCACGGTCAGCTGATGTTGCGTGGGACGCGACGATCGATCGAGCAAGATCCGATAGATCCACGGGCTCGCAGTCAAGCGGCCTGTCACCAGACTCCAACCGCGACAGAGCGAGCACGTCAGTGACAAGAGCCGACAGTCGCATCGACTGACTCTGCACACGCTGCAGGAACGACTGACGCTCATCAGCTGGCATCTCGGGGTCATCGAGCACTGTTTCGACAAGTCCCCGGATTGCGGCGATAGGCGTCTTCAGCTCGTGCGACACGTTTGCGAAGAAGTCTCGTCGCGCATCCTCGGCCCGCCTGATGTCGGTCACATCGCGCAGCCCCAGAAGCGCGCCGTCGAGTCGCCCGTCGGCGTCGAAGATCGGCAACGCACGCAGCACGGCCACGACGTCGCCCGTTGCCGTCGCAAGCCGAACGTCTCGAGGCGCCGGTGCGATGCCGGCCAGCGCCGAATGCAGTGCGCCGACCATTCGACCGTGGCGCTGCTGGTCGAGCACCCGGTCGGCCTGTCGCCCAAAGACGCCCGGAACTTCCAACCCAAGCAGCGATGCCGCCACAGGATTGACCACGACGATACGTCCGGAGCGATCAACTGCGATCACCCCCTCGGCAAGCGTCGCCACAACGCGCTCAAGAATCGGCATCCAGTCTTCAACGTGGGGATCGATGACGGCCGTCATTGCGACGCCTCAAGACGATAGCCGACTCCCCGCACCGTCTGCACGTGAGTTGCATGCACCCCGAGCTTGCGACGAATCGACTTGATGTGAACGTCGACGTTCCTGTCCGACAGTGAGTCCCGATCCCCGGTCAGGCGTTCCAGCAGCGCGCCGCGTGAGAGCACCTGACCCGGCCGGGCCGCAAGCTCTGCAAGCAGCCGAATCTCGGTTGCCGTCATCACGACATCGGCACCGTGCACGGTCACTCGATGGCTGCCGAGATCAACGACGAGTGGCCCACACTCAAAGCACGCGGATCCGCGACCGGGCGGCGCCCCCGCACGACCACGCCGCAGAACGGCTTTGACCCGTGCAACGAGTTCGCGCGGGCTGAACGGCTTGGTGATGTAGTCATCGGCTCCGGTGCCAAGCCCTTGCAGGATGTCCCCCTCGTCAGATCGCGCCGTCAGCATCACAATCGGAATGGCGCTGGTTGACGGCTCCCGCCGCAACATCGCGCACAGGCGCAGGCCGTCAATTTTCGGAAGCATCAGATCGAGCACGACAAGGTCTGGGCTGACCGTACGAACAAGGTCGCGCCCACGCTCACCGTCCGCAGCTTCCTGCACGCTGAATCCTGCCCGCACAAGGTTGTAGCGAATGACCTCGCGAATGTCCTCCTCATCCTCGATGACCACGATGCATCCGCGCGAGTCGTCGGCCGCAGGGTCGATTGGGCGCTCGGCAGGCCGGTCTTCATATACGGGGGGCAGCGACATGCAGCTGCAGACGCTACCTGAGCCCGGCCGGACAACGATGCACGCCCACAGACGGCGGAAGAGACGTTGGCCGCCCCAGATGGAGCGGCCAACGAGATCACAGGGTGTCGATTGTTGTGTCACACAGTCCGGATCCAGTCGACCCACCAGGCGGTGTACGGGTTTCGCTTGTCGGGCCGATTGTGTGTTCCGGTCGGACCGTGTGCCCTGACTATCCACCGAATCGAGGTATGGGTATGTCCCGCAGGGGACCAAACGACCGGTTCTCCCCGAGTACTTCTTTTGCACTTGACACAATACGCTATGGGTTGTTCCATGGAGGTACGCACTCGTCCCCCACACCTGGAGCGCGCTATGAGAATCGGACGCCGAACGATGACCACCAGCTTGTTTGCCGTAGTGGCACTGCTGGCCACACTCGGAACGGGAAGCGCCAGCGCTTCAGGGTCGAACCAGGGAACGGATGTCCTGGCAACCGTGACACCGATTGCCGATGGCAAGTGGCTGTTCAACACGTGTCAGCACAATGGCGGCACGAGCAACACGCTGCTGGACTACTTGACGCCGATCTCGACCTCGGCGTCCACCTGCACTGGCTATCGACGCTCAGCTACCGTCAGCGGTACGCAGCGCATTCAGGCCGGCACGAGCACGATCACCCGCCAGGCCAACGGCACCTTCACAACCAGCTTTGCAGCCAGTGCTCCTTCGACCGCACTCGACGCAACCACGATCAATGTCGGCTGGACCTACATGGGTCGCACCCGCACTACCTATGCACGAACAGCCGAGACCAGCTACCACAGCTGGTGCACGCCGGCGGCGCCCTGGACGGCAGTGCAGAATTCAAGCGGCCGCGTCAGCTACTACACCTGCAGCGGCCTGCAGGAATCGCTTGATCGCAAGTACACACGGCGCGTGACAATTCGGATCAAGGCCGACAATACCCGCGCCTACTCAAAAGTTGCTGGGCCGACCGGCGAGTGGCAGTACGACACCCATCGCCTCCGCTGGCGCCCCCGCTGATCGGGCGCAGCCCGGTCAGGCAGCCCGCCGCGAATCGGAGCCTGGCTGATCGTCAGGGCGACTCGCAAGTGGCCCGGACGCCAAGATCACGATGCGACGACGACGCAGGTCAATTGCCTCACCCTCGCGCAATGCAGACAGCATCCGTGTAACGGTTTTGCGGGTCGACCCGACCATCTCGGCCAGGTGTTCATGTGTGAGCGGCAGATCGATCACCGTATTCCCGTCTATCGTGTGCCGCCCGAACCGCCCGGCCAGGTCGAGAATCACGTGCGTGAGCCGCTGTTCCACGGACAGGCTTGCGATCTGGTCGGTACGCCGAAGTGCCCTCGAGGCCCGTTCAGCGACCATTTCAACCAACCGGATCCCGATTGTCGGATCGATGGCCATTGCGCCTCGAAGCCGCTCCGGAGTGATCGCAAATATCGTGCATGGCTGGAGCGCTTCACCAACGACCGTGTCATCACCGCCAACAAGTGGATGTGCACCAATCAGACTGCCCGGCCCGACGACATCGACTCCCAGTCGCTGACCGCCGTCTCCCTCGCGTACCACCCGCAACGATCCCGCACGAACCAGCACAATCGACCGCTGCGAGGCGTGATCAAAGACCACTCCTCCCTTGGGAATCGTGCGTCGAACTGCCCCGTGCTCGATGTGCGAGATCGCCGCGCTGTCGATGTCCCGGAAGATCTCGGACGTCGCACACCCACAATCCGCACTGCTGTCGCCACCTGCTCCCAATTCGGCCAGCTGCACAAGCAGGGGATCGATCTCGGCGAGCGCCCCCAGCGACACAAATTCCCGATGGCACGCCTGGAGCAGTTCCAATGCCCTCGATCGACGACGCGCTACGAGCTCGAGTGAGGCACGTGCGCGGCGGGTCCGCGCAGCCTCAAGGCGCCAGCCGGCACGCTCCCAGCGCCGCGCAATCAGATCGAGCCGATCACCACTGCCGTTGTCGCGAGCCTCGATCAGCGCACGGGTCTCATCGAGTTGCAGCTGAATCAAGGGCGAGCCACACTCGGGATCAACCTGGTCTGCCAGTCGAGATGCGGCCGCAGCCAGCCCCGGGGAGTTACTGCTGCATGCCACACGCGCGGCGATCACGGCGACGCGGGCGGCAGTCGGCGAGTCCTGTTCAAGGGTACCCGCGGCAATGGTTGCGGCCAACTCCTGCGCGTTGTGCGTCGAGCCCGATCGAACGATGCGGGCAAGGTCAAGTTCGGTTGCCAGCGCGCCATACGATGCTCCCGCAACTACGTCGCTCGCCGCATACAACATCTCGTCGACTGCCTCGTCGGTTCCAACTTCGGCGGTCAACTGTGCATGGACGAATGCAACCCAGGCCCGGTCGTCGCCGTGGCGCAGCCGATCGCGCATCTCCCACGCCGCAGTGGAACGCTCGTAGGCTGCGGCCACACGCCCCTGCCGCTCCAGCACAGATGCCTGCACGCTGAGCGCGAGCGGCATGAACTCCTCACAGCCGTGGAGGTCAAGGTATACCTCCAGGTGCGTGGCAATCTGCTCAGCGGCCGCGAGATCGAGCTGTTCCAGCGCCAGCTCACACATGTTCATGCGGGTCGAGATCACGACCTCGACGTCGTCGAGACGCTCTGCCAGCAGGCAGCACTCATCAAGCAATGCGGCGATCGGGCCATGGACTCCGATGGCTCCCAGCGCCGCAACCTGCATACACAGCAGCCGCATCTCCAATTCCTGGTCGCTGCGCAGCCGCGCCATGGCGAGCCCGGTATCGCAGTGAGTGACCACCTCCTCATACTGCGCATCCCCAAAAGCCGTCCAGGCTGCACAGGCGTGCCACCAACCGCCACCGCGCGCGCTCTCAGGCACCGGCCGGCGGTCATCACTGGAACGGTGGGCGTGAAAGATGCAGCGCACCTGCGCGTCGAGGTTCCCTGCTGCGGCATATGCGGCAGCGGCGGCAGACCAGAGAGCTCCTTCGTCGGAGTGGCCCCGGCGCCCTCCTATTCGGGCGTGCATCTCGGCCACTGCCGCCCGCACACGATCAGAGGCCGCGAATGTCAGTGCCTGATCACAGTCAGTCGCCGACCGATCAAGGTCCCCGCGGGAGAATTCGCGCGTTGCGGCATCGAGCAGACTGAGCGCGGCAGCATCACCCTGACCGGCCTCTGCCAACAGCGAAGCCTTGTAGCGGGACAGCTCAGCAGCGCTGGCACCTGATGCGGCCCGCTTGCCGACGAGCTCTCGAATCCGATCGTCGCGCCGCCGCTCACTGTTGTCACCGAGTCCGGTCATCACTCACCTATCGGTGTGCGCGGCTTCGTGCTTGATGTTCTGGCGGAATTGCCGCGGGTCGGTCAGGCGAGAGCGCCGCAGCGCCGCAGCGCGTCGATTCGCTCATCAAGGGTTCGCTGGATGCCCGTACCTCGTCGTGTCCAGCCAAACGTTCGAGCCACGCCCTGGGTCAACACGTCATCGCTGGCCCCCGGTCCAACCGATCCAGCCACCTCAACAAGTGCCGCATCGAGCTCACATGCCGGGATCTCGTCCGCAGCACGGTGTGTCGCGGGATCCGCGCCCGGCCGTCGGACCACGTCGATCGGCTGGTCGGGCAGTGCCAGCGCATCAGTCCCGATCCGCACGATCCGCTCATTGAAGATGAGCGCCTTGAACGCCTGGTCGAACACCTGCTGGATCCGCGCACCAGCCCGCTTGATTCCCCAGGCCTCGCGGACGCGCTTGACCACGATGGCATCGACGGCGGGTCCCTCGATCTCGAGCACCTCGATGATGCATCTGTGCAGGTCGCGGCGGGCACTTGGTTCGTGGAGCTCGATCCACGATGCGGGTGGCTCCAGCTGGGCAACGTGATACCGGGTTGATTCAGCGGCTGGTGCGGATGCGCCGCTGGAACCACGATCGTCAGCCTCAGATGGCGCAAGTTCCAGGCGTGGTCGCAGTGTGGTGACCGAGGCACCGTCACCATCGGTCGTATCGCGGCTGCCACGACCGTCAGTCTCGCCACCCACTCCCTCGAGTGCCTCGACGCGGCGCTCGAGGTCAGCGAGTCTGCGAACGATGTCGGCAATTGAACCAGGCGCATCCATGACCGGAGATCTACCCGACTTCTCAACCTGCGGAAACTCCGAATGCGCGCCTCCGGCACGCACGCTACGCTGTGTGGAGTGGCCTCAGCGCCAGCCGACTCAACCAGCATGAGCACCTCGAGCGCAACCGATGGGATCTACACCCGCACGCACACCCCGAATTCCTCCAGACCAGCGCCGAGCGATGATCGTCGAAGCTGCGCGCTGCGCGTTCACTCGTCGTGGATTCCACGACGTCAAGACCGCGCAGATTGCTGAGGCTGCTGGTTGCAGTGAAGCGCTGCTGTTCAAGTTCTTTCCGAGCAAGCAGGCGCTGTTCATCGGCGCGCTCGAGGCGACCGGCCAGATCTATGACACCGGTGCGGACGCCGTGATCGAACAGCCTGGGGATCCTGTCCGCAACTGGATGACCTATATGCAGGCCACCTATGCCGATGCAGGATTTGCTGACGCAACGCGACTGCGCCTGCTGGCTTTGGCGGTTGACGACGAGGACTGCAGACAGTCCGTTGCCCGCACGATCGCAGAGTCCCGCGAGCGTGTCGCGGCGGCGCTGGAGGCGTCCGATGCTGCCGGCACGTCGCGGGAGGACATTGACGT
>CAYNNW010000083.1:0-7815 GCA_964398435.1 uncultured Gaiellales bacterium
CCAGAGCAGCGAACCTGTCTGGGGCGACAAATGGATCGTGCCCAACCACATGCATGCCCATCGATCGTGCGCGCTCGGCCACTACCTGGCCGATTCGGCCGATTCCGACCAGGGCACGTGTCTTGCCGGCGAGCTCAACGCCCTTGAAGGCTGAACGGTTCCATTCGCCGCGTGCAAGCGATGCCTGCGCAACGGGAACGCGTCGTGCGAGTGCCAACATCAGCGCGAGAGTGTGCTCGGCAACCGACTGAACAGTACTCGTCGGTGCGTTGACCACGACAACGCCCTTGCGCGTGGCAGCAGCAAGGTCAACGTTGTCGACACCGACACCAGCCCGACCAATGACCCGCAGGCGCTCTGCACGCTCGATCAGCGTGGAATCAAGCTTGGTCGCACTCCGAACGATGATCGCGTCGAAGCGTCCAATTTCTGTGGCCAACTCCTCGGGCGACCATCCCGGCGTGACAACCACGTCGTATTTCTTTCTGAGCAGATCGACGCCGCTCGTCGCGATCTCGTCTGCCACCAGTACGGTCGTCATCGTGGTGCTCCAGCCGTTGCCGTGTCATGTGCACCCAGAAGTGACCGCTGTGCCGCAGCCACGCCGGCACCTGGCTGCACAGCGTACCCGTGCACCTGCATTGCACGTTCGAGCGCGGCTATGGCAACCCCCAGATCCAGCTCGTTGACCCAGCCACAGTGGCCAATCCGCAGCACCCGTCCTTTCAGGTGCGCCTGGCCGCCAGCGATCGTGACGCCCCAGCCGCGCATGGTCGTCCTCAGGGCGTCAGCATCGACGGTGTCGTCAACCTGGAATGCAGTCAGGATCGAAGAACTATCGTGCGCTGGACTGAACAGCTCGAATCCCAATGCCTCGACCGCTGCCCGGCAGGCCCGCCCCAAACGAACGTGCCTGTCCGCAACGGCGCTCATTCCCTCGTCGAGCAGAATGCGCAGCGCCTCCTGCATGCCGATGACCAGCGTTGCTGCCGGAGTGAATGCCGTTGACGGCGGCGACTTTGCCTGTGCGGTCAACGTCTTCTCCCACGAGAAATAGAACGGCACGGGCTGTGCGGACGCGCGCGAAACACGGTCGGCTGCCGCAGCTCGTGCCCGCTGGCTCACAGCCGCCATGGCCAGGCCGGGTGGGCACATCAGTGCTTTCTGCGACCCGCTGACCACCACATCCCAGGACCACTCGTCCATCTGGACCGGTACCGCTCCCAGACTCGAGATTGCATCGAGCACCAGAATCCGCTCCGAGCCAGATGGAAGCGCACGGATCGCTGCAGCAATTGCTGCTGCGTCACTGACAACCCCAGTCGATGTCTCGGAGTGGGTTGAAAACACACATCGCGCCGCTGGGTGCTCGTTGACGAACGCTGCAATGGCTTCAGGGTCAGGACGTTTTCCCCACTCGCCACTGAAGTGGTGCACCGTCGCACCGTAGGCGGCGGCAATTTCGCCCCAGCGCTCTCCGAATCGACCGAATGAGGCGACGACCACCTCGTCGCCCGGTGAAACGAGATTGGCAATGGCGGATTCCATCGCCCCCGTTCCCGACGAGGCGAACACGGCTATCGGGCTGGACGTCCCAAACACCTGCGCCAGTCCATCCAATACGTCGGCGAACACACGCTGCCATTCCGGCGTTCTGTGGTGAATGACAGGGGCGGCCATGGCGCGCAGCACCGAATCCGGCACGGGCGTAGGTCCGGGTGTGAACAGGTGGGTCTTGTGAGGCAGCAGGTCGTCCATGCGAACGCTCTACCCCGTCGATCGCTGCCGCATGCCCGATCAGGATTCGTCGACTGGCGGCAGACTCGCATCGAGCAGTTCTCGAACCATCTTCGGATTCGCTCGTCCCTGCATCCGCTTCATGACCTGGCCAACGAAGTACCCGGCTACGGCAGTCTTTCCGGATCGGTACTGCGCAAGCTGTGCCTCGCTCTCGCCGAGCACGGCATCAATCGCGGCCTGCAGCTCCGAATCGTCGTTGACCTGCGCAAGTCCCTCGTCCGCCACGATCTGCGTGGGATCATCGTCGGTTCCAGCAATGCGGGTCAGCAGGTCCTTGGCAACGGTACCGCTGATCTCGTCACGTGCAACGAGGTCGACGAGTGCGGCGATCTGGCCCGGAGAAATCGCCAGGCCATCCTTCAGCAGCGCCTGCACGTCGCCCATCACCCAGTTCGCAACGATCTTGGGGTCGGCATCGCTGGTTAGACCAACGACGCTTTCATACTGGTCGGCCAATGTCTGCGAACCGTTCAGGACCTCGGCATCGTATGACGAGAGGCCGTACTGTTCGCGGAATCGGGCCATGCGCGCGGCGGGAAGCTCTGGAAGGGCCGCCCGAACCTCCTCCACCTGTGCCTCGCTGATCACGATCGGAACAAGGTCTGGTTCAGGGAAGTACCGGTAGTCGTGCGCTTCTTCCTTGCTGCGAAGTGGACGCAACGTTCCGTTTGCAGGGTCGAAGTGGAGCGTCTGCTGTTCAACTTTCTCGCCAGCGTCCAGCAGGCCGGCCTGTCGGATGATCTCTGCCTGTACGCCCCGCTCCAGGAAGCGGAAGCTGTTCATGTTCTTCAGCTCGGTCTTGGTCCCCAGCCCATCAGTTCCGCGCGGCCGGATACTGACGTTTGCGTCGCAGCGTAGCGAGCCTTCTTCCATGTTGCAGTCACTGACACCGAGCGTCAGCAGCGTCGATCGCAACAGCGTCAGAAAGCGCTTCGCCTCCTCGGGTGAGTGAATGTCGGGCTCTGTGACGATTTCAACAAGAGGTGTTCCGCCACGATTGAAATCAACCCACGAGTGCGCTGAATCATCGATTCGTCCACTTGCCGAATGATGGGTCAGCTTTGCCGCATCCTCCTCCATGTGTGCACGCGTGATGCCAACGCGCAGCTGACCGGCAGGATCGTCCTCGAATCCAACAACGACCTCTCCGTCGATGCAGATCGGATTGTCGTACTGACTGATCTGGTACGCCTTGGGATTGTCGGGATAGAAGTAGTTCTTCCGGTGGAAGATTGTCCGAGGGGCAATCGAGCATCCCAGCGCAAGGCCGATTCGCATCGCATACTCAATCGCCCGCGCATTGGGCACGGGCAAGACGCCGGGATGGGCAAGACACACCGGGCACGTGTTGGTGTTGGGCTCATCCCCGAACGACAGTCGGCAGCGGCAGAACATCTTGGTGTTGGTACGGAGCTGAACATGGATCTCCAGTCCGATGACCGGTTCCCAGCGCTCCAGAATTGCTGCAAGCTCGGGCGCGCCCGTTGTCGAAGCAGCCGATGTGGACGTCGTGGTCATGATGCACCCTCATTCGCGTCGCGCAGTCGCGTGGGAACGGTGTTGAACTCGAACGCCTGTTCCAACGCCCATGCCGTCGACAGCATCTCGTTCTCGCTGAAGGCAGGACCGATCAACTGGAAGCCAACCGGAAGGCCAGCACTCAGACCACATGGAATTGACATTCCCGGCAGTCCCGCCAGATTGACCGGAATCGTGCAGATGTCGTTGGCGTACATTGCCAGCGGGTCATCGATCTTGGCCCCGATGCGGAATGCAACCTCGGGGCTTGTTGGTCCAACCACCAGATCGCAGCTCGCAAACACCTTGGCAAAGTCGCGCGCGACGAGTGTTCGCACCTTCTGCGCCTGGGCGTAGTACGCGTCGTAGTAGCCGCTCGAGAGCGCGTGCGAACCGATCAGAACACGCCGACGGACCTCAGGTCCGAAGCCGGCGCGGCGGGTTGCGTCGTACGTTTCACCGACCGTGTCACGCTCAACCCGCAGGCCGTAGCGAACACCGTCGAATCGCGACAGGTTGGCCGAGGCTTCGGCAGGGGCGATGATGTAGTACGCCGACAGCGCGTATTCGGCGTGCGGCAAGTCAACGTCAACGATTGCGGCACCCAGATCGACCGCCGTACGGAGCGACTCCTCGATCACGGCCTTGACGTCGGGATCGATCCCTTCGGCCATAAACTGTCGTGGCAGACCCAGTCGAATTCCATCCAGCCGATCTCGACGCTTCAGCGCGATTGGCTCGCGCGGCCCGACGCAGGTGGTATCGCGCGGGTCCGCTGCAGCGATCATCGACAACAGCCCCGCGCAATCCTCGACATTGCGCGTCATTGGACCGATCTGATCGAGACTCGAGGCAAAGGCAACCAGACCGGAACGCGAGACCAGCCCATACGTTGGCTTCAGCCCGACGATGCCGCACAGCGAGGCGGGCTGCCGGATCGATCCACCGGTATCCGAGCCCAGCGCCCAGGGTGCAAGCCCGGCCGCAACGGCCGCGGCCGATCCGCCGCTCGACCCGCCCGGAACACGTTCGGGATCCCATGGATTGCGAACGGCGCCGAATGCGCTCGTTTCATTGGACGAGCCCATTGCGAACTCGGCCATGTTGACCGTGCCGATATTGACTGATCCACCTTCACGCGTCCGCGACACGGAAGTGGCGTCGTAGACGGGGCGAAATCCTTCGAGAATGCGGGAGCCGCACGTGGTTGGCATGTCCACGGTCGACAGCAGGTCCTTGAGCGCCACCGGCACGCCGGCCCACGCTGACGAACCCACCTTGGTCTGGGCAGCTTCCGCAGATGCGTGACTGGCGTCACGGTCGACGTGGACGAACGAGTTGGTACCGCTCACCTCGTCGCTCTGGTCGCGCTCGATTCGATCAAGATATGCGTCAGCGAGCTCTACGGCCGAGCACTCACCGGATGCAATTGCCTGCGATGCCTGCGCTGCTGTCAGCTCAATCAACGACGTGGGAGTTGCCATCAGCCAATCCTCCCCACACGGAACATGCCGTTTCCGGCATCGGGAGCGTTCGCCAACGCCTGGTCAGTTGTCAGTGAGGTGTGGGGCTCGTCGGCCCCGAGCACGTTCGTCACCGCAAGCGCATGCGTCGTCGGCTCGACATCTGACAGGTCGAGCTCACCGATCTTGCCGATGTGGTCGAGAATCGAGCCGAGCTCAAGCGCGAGTGGCGCAAGCTCGTCTTCTGCAAGTTCTATACGGGCGAGTCGGGCAACGTGCCGGACATCATCTGCGGAGATAGTCATGGGCGGCAGGATACCCGCTCAGCCAGCACCGATGCCTGCGAGGGCTGGCGCGCGGTCCAGCCCGCAGCGCCAACGAGCTGCCTGCAGCGTATTTGCGAGCAGCATTGCGACCGTCATTGGCCCGACTCCGCCGGGGACCGGTGTCAGCAGACCAGCAACGTCAACGGCCTCCGGAACGACATCCCCACGCAATCCTTCCGGTGTGCGGACGATTCCCACATCGATGACCGTGGCGCCCGGCTTGATCATCTCTGTGCTGATCAGCCCGGGAACTCCGGTTGCGCTGATCAGGATGTCCGCGCGGCGGGTCAGATCAGCAAGGTCACGCGTGTGTTCGTGCGCGACGGTCACAGTGGCGTCTCGCTGCAGCAGCATCAGGGATACCGGCGTTCCGACGATCAGGCTGTTCCCGACAACCACCACGTCGGCACCGCGTGTCGTGACGTCGTATTCGTCGAGCAGACGCATGATGCCGACAGCTGTGCACGGAAGCAGGCCCACCTGCCCGGTCACGAGCGCCCCCATGTTGCGTGCGTGAATTCCATCTACGTCACGTGACGCCGGGATTGCTTCCAGTACCGATCGAGGGTCGATGCGGTCGGGGAGTGGCAACTGCACGAGAATGCCGTCAGCCGCATGCTTGCCGACGTCGGTTGCGGCCAGCCGAACCAGGTCCAGCAGATCGGCCTCGCTCGCATCAGCAGGCAGCTTCCTGTGGAGCGAGCGCATTCCGACGGCAAGACAGGCACGCTCCTTGCCGGCCACATAGGTGGCTGACGCAGGGTCGTCGCCGACCAGAATTGTGCACAGCGCGGGCGAGTGCCCGTGCTCCTCGACGAGTTCAGCGACGCCGGCAGCGACCTCGTCGGTGATCCGTTGTGCCACCGCTCGGCCATCGATCAGAGTTGCTGTCATCTGGTCTCTCCAGTGCAGGTCAAGCGATACGCGCTTCCACGACGCGTCGCCCACTGTCGTTCGACACGGGCGGTGCCAGCGTGATCATGACGGGTTCGACTGAGATCGTCGAGTGTGGCGATCAGGCCGGCAGCAGTCCGACGACGCAGGACGGCTGCATCGACCCGCGCTCGCCCACCGCGACACTGCAGCAGGGAGTCGACAGCCGACTTCCGACCGGCGGTGACATCCAGATACCACGCCAGGTCTCGATGCCGGAACCGTTCCAGACGGGCGTCCGCGTGCGTGCGCGCGCCCGTGTACAGGTGTACCCACGATGCCCATTCCAGCGAAGCCAGCACACGCGAGCGGTGGTCGAGTCCCATGACTTCCAGCTTCGAGGGCTGCGGAAAACCTCCCGTTGCCAGACGCGACTGCAGCGCCCCGCCTGGCACGACCAGCACGCACAGTGCTGCCACCACCGCAATGAGCGACGTACCGACCGCGCGCGAGCGAACTGTCGATGGCCACTCCCGACGTCGCCAGGTCGCTCCCAGCGCCGACGCAACGTGGAGCACGCCAACCAGCGCGAACCAGACCAGGTATCGCTGCGCATGAATCGAGGCTGCGGCCAACGCAAGAAGTGGCAGGACAACCGTCCAGCGAGGCAATATCCAGCGCGACGGTTTGTCGAAGGACGAAGCACTCGCACGCTCACCGTCGTGAGGCCGATCCGGTTCCGCACTCGTATCGCCAGGCGCAGGCGATCGCCGAACTCCGTAGAGCAGGAGCGCAAGGCACGATCCGACGACGTACCACAGCTGCCAGTCTGCGAGGCCCAGGGAGCGCCATAGCGGGGTCAACTGCTCGAGCAGTGACGTGCCCTGCACGTCGCGGATGTACCCAATAACCGCATATCCACGGGGATTGATGAGCACTGCCCCCGCTGACGCGCAGATCACTGCTGCCCGCGCCTTGGGGGACGTATCCCGCATGATCCGTCGCGCAACCGGAAGCATTCCGGTGCACGCGGCCCCGACGAGGCAGACACCGACCGGGAACGAGCCGTGAACATTCGCCCAGAGCGCGACAAGGATGGGAGCCGCCCACCAGACACGCGTACTGAGCAACAGGATCAGTGCTGCAGCAAGCGCGACGGCGAACGCCTCGGTGCGCAGCGTCATGGGTTGCACGAGGGGCAACATCCACAGCACCGCGAGCGCGGCCGGGAGCGGCGCTGCGGCGCGGCGGCCAGCTGCCATCACGCAGCAGACGGTGACCACGGCCAGACCTATAGACAGCACTGACAGCCCCGTTGCGCCGCCGGCTATCCAGACGGCACGCATCAGCAGTGCCGGAATCCACGGCTGCAGCATCCATCCGTCCTGCGGCAATGGAAGAAAGCTTGCCCGATCGTCATGCAGCAGTGTCGAGCGCTGATCGATCGCCTCGGCGACCGCCACGATCGGCCAGTGCCCCCCGGCCACCTGTGGAACAACGGCCGCGGCGATCGCGGCTACAGCACTCACCAGCAGTGTCAGGAGCGCTCCCGACCGCAGCGATGATCCCTGGTGTCCCTCGCCTGACATCGATTCGGGTCTGCCCGTTTGCCCGTTGGCATGCACGTCGACGGGGCGGCGATCAGGCTCGAACACACACGATTGTTTGCGATTTGAAAAACATGCTAAAGCCGTCGAGCGAACGTCCGATACATTTTCTGGAGCGACGAGGGACGTGGCTCCCGGTCATTAACTACACAGGAGTACATCCAATGTTCGACTACATTCTCGCTCGACTGCATCACGGCGAAGAGGGCCAGACAATGGCTGAGTACG
>CAYNNW010000084.1:0-4817 GCA_964398435.1 uncultured Gaiellales bacterium
CTTGGTATTGGCATCGGCACAATGTTCTGCATTCTTCCCGGAATTGCTCTATCGGTGGCGTGGTACTTCGCCTCGGCAATGGTGATCGACAAGGATGCGGACGGGGTGGGTGCGCTCGGTCAATCGTGGGCGTTGGTCAAGGGCAACGAGTGGATGGTTCTTGCCCTGGTGGTAATCCTGTTTATTGCCGGCGCAATCGTTGGAGGAATCGCCATTGCGATCCTGATCATTCCGCTGCTACTTGCTCTCGACAATCTGGGCGTGATGATCGCGGTCGCGGTGGGGACAATTCTCGTCGGCGTTGTCATCAGTCCGATTGGCGCGTGCATAAACGCTGCGGCCTACCTGCAGCTGCGCGACGGTGGTGGCCAGGCGGCAGAGTTGCCGGGCCCAGGTGGTGCCGCGGCACCAGGACCTGCAATGCCAACGCCGGCACCGGCTCCGACGCCGCAGCCCGGCCCTGCAGCCCCGACGCCGCAGCCCGGCCCAGCGGCCCCGGCGCCTCCCGGTCCGGTGACACCGCCGACCGAACCGCCGGTGCAGTAACTCACTCGGCGAGCATCCGTGCAGGCCACTTCTGCGCTTGCAGTTGAGTCAACCTGCTCGTATCGGTTCAAGCGCGAGCCGTGAATGGTCGATGTCCACAGGAGAAATTGACCACGTCCGGGATACCGCGTGACCGCAGCATTCGAATCTGCAGCTACACCTGAACCCGGCGGCCCTGAGGCCGTCGGTGGTCGAACGCACCCGCGACGCGGGCAGCGACAGGTGCGAACCGTCGACTTTTCGCGGCCGAGCAAGTTCACGAAGGATCAACTGCGCACGCTGCAGATGCTGCATGAGGGCTTCTGTCGTGGCGCAAGCACGTACCTCTCAGCCACCGTTCGCTCACTGGCCGACGTCACCGTTACCGGTGCCGAGCAGATTCTGTACGGCGAGTACGTGGCAACCCTGCCGGTCCCGAGCTTCTCAACGGTTCTGGAGCTGAGCCCGCTGGGAACAGCGGCAATGGCAAGCATCGAAATGCCGCTGCTGTTTGCGATGCTCGACCGGATGCTGGGAGGCCCCGGTCCAGGCTCTCAGCGTGTGCGCGAGCTGACTGCAATCGAGCAGCAGCTGGCCAGCAGCCTGACAAGCAGATTGTTGCAGGAGCTCTCGGTCGCCTGGGCAGAACTGGTACCAGTGGAGTTCAAGCTGCGCAGCGTGGAAATGAACGCACAGTTCGCCCAGATCGCTGCCGTCTCGGAGCCGTCGGTGCTCGTGACCTTCAATCTGTCGATCGGATCGGCATCGGGCGACATGCAGGTATGTATTCCCTACCGCTCGATCGAGCAGGTGGTCGGCAACCTGACACCGCATCGTTACTTCGCTTCGGACGAGGATGCGGCCCGGGTCAGTCGCGCCGAGATCATGACAGAGCTACGGTCGGTCACCTTGCCGGTCCGCGCCGTCGTCGGAGCTCAGCGCCTGCCGATCAGCGCGGTACAGTCACTGAAGGCTGGCGACGTCGTGCCCCTGGGCCGACGCGTCTCGGATGGCGTCAGCGTCATGGTTGGGTCGACCCATGCCTACCGGGCCGCACCAGGGCGCGACGGTCGCAACATTGCCGTTCGAGTTGTCGAGCGGCTGGAATCATTGACCGGTGCGTTGGGCGCGGGCGGCGGACTTGGCAACGCCGGCGGGCCCGGAGCTGTGCACGCCGGACCAGGAATCACTCCCGGAATGTCGAGCGGGGGACACGGTCCATTCCCTGGTGGTCAGGTCGCAGCATGAGCGATTCCCTGCGACGGAAAGCGCTGGTACGGATCGGAGAGGCTCTGTGCTCGGGCCTCGACTGGGTCGTTGGCGGCCCGGTTACCGTCAAGGTCATGGGCACCATGGACGACGATGTCGTTCGACAGTGGCCGGTTCCCGTGCGGGCAGTGCAGGCAGATGTACAGGGTGGGTTGAGCGGAAGTATCGTGGCGCTCCTGCTCATCCCGGCCGAACAGTGCGTACAGGCCACCGAATCAGCAGTCCGTGCAGTTGCTGCGCTTGCTGGCGCGGACGTGCAGGTTGCTGCGGCGATCGAGCACACGTTTGACTCACATGATGATGCCGGTGAGCAGTTGGATGCGCTCTGGAGCCAGCCGATGCTCCGGCTGTCAACGCAGTCCGGCGATGTCATGTTCCTGCTTCCCGGTGAACTGGTCGACGCGATTGCCGAGCGAATGTTCAATCCTGACAGTGGTGCCGCATCGCAGAATTCGAGCGACTCGCCTGTCGCAGATGCAGGTGACGATGACGGCTGGGAAGACGCAATTACGCCCAGTGAAGCATCCGATGACGTCTCGTCACTTGCCTCGACGGCTGCTCCCGCACATGCCGGCAGCATGGGCGACCTTGGTGCAGATGATGAGATGGGTGCCACATCCCCCGGCGCCACTCTGCCGGGCAGCGCAGCTGTACCAGCTTCGGCCGCTGGCATGGCAGGCCTGCTGGGTGACGTGCAGGTTGAACTGAGCGCGGAGTTGGGACGCACCCACATGCAGCTTGGCGAGGCGGCCGCGCTGCAGCCCGACAGCGTGATCGTGCTGGATCGGGTTGTTGAAGAGCCGGTTGTGCTGTACGCAAACGGTTCTCCATTCGCATACGCCCGGCTCGTCGTTGTTGGTGATGAGTACGGTGTCGAGATCTGCGAGCTGATCGAGCAGTAGGAACCGGCACATCGTTCGGCCCCAGGCCGACCAGGCTGCCAGCTACACTCCTTGGTGAATGGACGAGGATCAACAGCTTGAGGCCGATGAGCGGCCATGCCAGCGCCATCCGCGTGTAATGACTGCGCTGTCGTGTTCGGCCTGCGGAACACCGATCTGCGTCGACTGCGCAGTGGTTGCTGCGGTTGGCATGAAGTGTCCTGACTGTGCTCGTCTTCCCCGTGCAGCACGTGGAGCGCTCCCGGTACCTGCGCTGATTCGAGGCGCCGCTGGTGCGCTTGCTGCCGCTCCGCCTGCTGCGCTGGCCTGGCATGTGTTCGCGGCCACGATCGGCTGGTTCACATTGATCATTGCCTGGTTCGTGGGAATTGGGGTCGCAGAAGCTGTGCGGTGGGCGAGCGGCGGATTCAGAAATCCGGTACTTGGCTGGATCGCAGCTGCAGCGGTGGCTCTCGGGATTGCGTCGCCGCTGGTACTCGTACTGCTGTCGGGCGGAACCATCGGTCCCTCATCGGTGTGGATGCTGCTGTCCGCGTGTATTGCCGCGACGTCAGCGGTGATTCGGCACCGATAGCGCACCTCTGCGAATGTGTCCCGAAGACCAAGCTGCCCGATCCCGCGTCGAGGTGATCCGACGCGGAACCGGGCAGCGCCCCTGAGGACGCCCGGTACCAAGTGCAGTGACGGCCGATGGTGTCTGGCGCGGTGCACCCGGTGCGCCATCGTGGCCGTAGATGTCATTGCATTCGGTCCGGCTGCACAAATATGTGTGCCGTGGAAATGTGGGACGAGGGCGCGGAGCAGTAGTTGCTCCGCGCCCGTCCCGAAGGCCCTGGTGAACAGTCCGGTCGGGGATGTGAGGGGTGTGAGGGATACGACCGGTATCCGTTCCGTGGGCGTAGTTGTGTCGTACTGTGTGAACTGAACTGTTATGCACCGAACAGTGCTGACATCAGCGCTGCAGGGTTCATGTTGGCTTGCGCCAGCATCGCAACCCCCGACTGCTGCAGAACCTGCAGACGAGTCAGGTTCGCCATCTCCTCGGCCACATCCACATCGCGAATGCGCGACTCCGCGGCCTGCAGGTTTTCGGACTGCGAATCGATGATCGCAACTGTGCTGTCGAGCATGCCGATTTCGGCACCGATCCGGGCACGTTCGTTGTTGATGGCACCAAGCGTCGCGTCCAGGTTGGTCAGGTTGACCACGCCGGCTGGCGGCGCGAGTCCGGCAAACGTTGCCACCTCACCATTCAGACCGAATCCGGTGGTCACGTCAGCGAAGTTGATCGTCGTGGTATTGCCATCGGCGTCGCTGATCACGTTGAACGCAACTGCGCCGCCAACGAGCGTGACACCGTTGTAGGCAACGCTGCCGGCTGCAATCGCATCGAGCTCGGCGCTGATCGCGACAACCTCGCTGATGATTGCGTTCTGGGCATTGGTGTCCAGCGTACCGCTGTTGTACTGCAGACCCAGATCCCGAATTCGCTGCAGCTTCGAGGCAACCTCGCCCAGAGCCGCATCGGCAATCTCGAGCATGCCCCGACCTTCCTCGACGCACTTCTTGGCGAACGAGAGGCCGTTGATCTGTGCGCGAAGCCGACCGCTGACTCCCACACCTGACGGGTCATCCGAGGCTCGCTCGATGCGAAGTCCGCTCGACAGCTTGGCCATCGATCGTTCGAGTGCGGCGCTCGTCACCGAGAGGTGACGCGACGCCGCGAGCGACATCGAATTGTTATTGATATACAGGCTCATTGCGCGTCCTCCATGACGGGCTGTGCATGCGGTGCGCACGAATGCACACCTGTGGCGGCGTCCTGCTGCCACAAGCCCCCTAACGGCCAATACAATCCGCAACTGAATAGTCCATATGGACTAAATGCTCCGATGGTCGACCAAAATGCGGGCACCTGCAGGTCCCAATCGATCAGAAGAGCGCAGATGCAGAGCGCCTGGCTGGTTCCATCGATCGGCCCGCCGGGTACGGGAGCGATGTGAGCAACGACGTGCACATCGACGGCAACCCGGACGAGCAGCTTCTGGGGGTGGCCGAGGTCGCTGAACAGTTGAATGTCAGCGTCTCAACGGTTCGCAATTGGGCAGCCCAGGGCCGGCT
>CAYNNW010000084.1:4827-7751 GCA_964398435.1 uncultured Gaiellales bacterium
TCCGTACCGATGGCGGGCACCGCAGATTTCGTGCATCGCAGGTTGCTGATCTTGCCCGAGAGCTTCGCGGGGCCGGGCCACCGACGGTGCTTGTCATTGACGACGACGATGCCATTCGATTCGTTGCCTGCGAGGCGCTGCGTGGCGCAGGGTTCGAGGTCACCGAGGCAGCCAGTGGATTGTTGGGGCTGGATCTGCTGGATCGTGAGCCGCCATCGCTGGTGTTGCTCGACATCATGATGCCCGGCATCGATGGCTTTCAGGTGATGCAGGTGCTGCAGAAATTCGAGGTTCGCGTCCCGGTACTCGTCTTCTCAGCGCTCGGGGACAAGGCTGCAGAGCGTGCGCACGAAGTAGGTGCCGATGACTTTCTGGCCAAGCCGTTCTCGGTCGTTGAGCTGCTGACCCGATGCCGTCGCCTGGTTGAGGATGGCGCACCGGCACAGGTTCGCGCCGACGCATAGCCGAGGAGTTCCCGCGTGATGCGGACCTGAATTCTGTGCTCACGTCAAGGGCCTTTCTCTGGCCCCTCTTTCAGTTCAGGCCAACCCGTGGCCATCCTGCAACACCTCCAGATGAGTGGTCGACACACAGGAAAGCCGGGATGTCCGGCACACGCCATGGAGGGGAATGCAATGAAGGGGAACGGTATCCGCGCGCAGATTCGACGTCGGCGACTGCAGCGGTGGCTGCGGCGCGAGGCGCAATTGCTTGCACGCGAGGCGGATCACTTTGGGTGTCCTCACATGCAGCGTGAGGTTGCCACCCTGCTCGCGGCAACGAGCAAGGTTGGATCAACGTACGCACTCCGACTGGCGTGATCGCCAACTCATAGACGGAACGGCACTTCCGACGCGGCTGAATCACCTGATTCATTCCGAGTCGGACCAGGACAACAGCTGTCGAGATGCTCACTAGTGACCCATTCTGGTTCACCCGATCGTCCGACAGGTGCTCGACCAGACCGCAGCAGGTTTGGCGGGGGCACACGTGGTGGTGGGGTGTCGGGGGCCCGCCTGCCCGGCCAGGCGGCGCGGGCTCCCGACACGAACACCAACAGTAGTGACATGGCGCTCCAAGCGGATGCGCCGGAATGAGGGGAAGCAGAAGATGCCAACAATCGCGCCAGGCGCCCAGCGTCTACCTCAGCAGCAGCCGACGGTTGCGACGCCGGTCAATCAACCGGCAATGCCGGACGAGCGCTACCTTGACCCGCGCCTGTCAGGGCAAAGCGAAGATCCGGTTGCTGGTCAGCAGGTTTCGAACGGTCGCCAGGGGCCCGTGCAGGGCGGCGGTTCCGTTGAGGTTGCTCCCCCGGTCATCTTTGACCAGTCGCAGGGGATGCCCGTCGACAAGCCGGTCCAGGGCGGGGATCCATCGAAGGGCAGGTCGCTCCCTCCGATCCCGCAGTTCATCAAGGACATCCTCCGTGGAGGGAGTGGTTCGGGACAGGTCCCGCAGCAGGGCGTACCGGGTTCGATGTGCGTGGGCTGTCAGGGGACTGGCGGTTCGTGCTGCATGAACTCCGGAACCACGCGGGCACTGCAGGATGCGCTGCGCTGCGTGAAGGAGCTGCGGCGTCAGGTCGACGAACTTCGTCAGGCAAATGGCATGCCGCCGGTTGTTCAGCAGGACGACATGCCGCCCAAGGACGTCGTGCAGCAGGGCGAACCTCCGAAGGATGTCGTGCAGCAGGACGATTCGCCCAAGGACGTCAGCCAGGGAACGCCGACGCAGGGCACTCCGACACAGGGCGACTGCAAAGACCAGTCGTACACGGTCAAGGCCGGTGATTCGCTGTCGGCGATTGCGCCACAGTTTGGTGTCACATGGCAGCAGATCTACGATGCCAATCGCGACAAGATCTCCAATCCGAACCTGATCTATCCGGGCCAGGTATTGACGATTCCAGGATGCGGAACCAAGACGCCGCCACCGTCAACGCCGCCGTCGACGCCGCCGAAGCCACCGTCGACTCCGCCCAAGCCGCCTTCGACACCGCCGTCTACGCCTCCGAAGGAGCCCCCAGCGCCTCCGAAGGAACCACCGCCCGGACCGCCGTCGACGCCTCCGAAGGAACCGCCGACGCCTCCGAAGGAGCCGCCTCCCGGACCGCCGATGCCGCCGCCGGGCCCGCCGGTCGAGCCGCCCAAGGGTAATCCGGGTCAGGGGACCCCGACGCAGGGCCCGGGCCAGGGGCCCCCTGTGGTGCAGGGGCCACCGACCATCCCGGTGCCGCCAGACCTTCCAGCTGACGACCCGAAAGGCGTGCCGACACAGGGACCTTCGCAGGGGCCATCGCAGGGGCCTTCGCAGGGGCCTTCGCAGGGACCGCCAGAGGTGCAGGGACCACCTCAGCTCTAGCGTTAAACATCGATGGTTGAATTACCGACGGGGGGCGCACCGGACCAGAAGTGCGCCCCCCGTTTTGGCATTCCCGAACGCCCATTGTCATGAAGTTCGGGCCAACTGGTATCCGATCGCCGACCTGAACACAGGGTGAGCAACGTGGGTAACTGACGGGGCGAACTCCACATGTATTTCATGGGCTCGTGGAGTCCGCTTTCAGCGAAGATCCCCGTGTTCTGGTCGTTGGCTGATCGGTTCGATCACCCGTTGTATTCCTAGTACATACCGGCAGTGCGATCTCGTCTGCTACCGCGGTAGCAGTTCGCGATGTTCGCGTTCAGGCAGCATGTTCCTGTGCGCCGGGTATCAGTGAATTGAGGCGAGCAACATCCAGCAGAAGAATGCGTGATCGGGACATGTCGATGATTCCATCGTGCCGCCAGGAGTTGATGGTCAGCGTCGCCGATTTTCGTGATGTTGCAGCTAGGTCGGCGAGGTCGCTCTGTGTCAGGGGCACATGTATGGCGCGCTCGCCGTGCAGCGATGGCCGGCCAAAGCGATTGTCGAGGTCGAGT
>CAYNNW010000085.1:0-2970 GCA_964398435.1 uncultured Gaiellales bacterium
ATTTTATCAGCGGGGTTATAAAGTCGGCATTTATGACATTAATGAGTCGCTTGCTCAAAATTTAGCGCAGGAATTAGGACCGAATGCATGCGCAGGCTATCTAGATGTCAGTGACTACAGCCAGTGGCAACATATATTAAAAGAATTTACCGACTGGGCTGGCGAGCTTAATATTTTGGTGAATAACGCAGGGATTTTATATTCTGGAGCCTTTGAAAATATCGATATCAAGTCACACCAAAGAACAATCAATATTAATGTAAACGGCGTAATCAATGGCTGCCATGCTGCACTCCCTTGCCTGTCGGTTCGTAGTGGAGATGGTAGCGGGTTCGGACGATCGACCCGCCCCGAACCGCCACTGAGCCGACCGTACTGCGGGAATCGCCCAGCCCGGCTACCGACTCGACAAGTCGCGCCGAGATCGTTCGTCCCAGTCCGAGCTGGCGCAGCCAGCAGGCAAGAACTTCCCTGCGGGCACCTGCGTGTTCAGGGATGAGCCGCAGATCAACCGCCGGCTCGCCGGCTCCAGCGGTTGCGGCAGACGAAGCTACCCAGCCCGCCAATTCCGAGGTAACAGCTGCGGTGCTGGCAATCGCGGCCCGGGTTCGCTCGAGCAGCGCTCCCGCGTTCGGTTCGGCCGCGAGCAGTGCCGGCACGACGTTGTGCCGGATTGCCGCCCGGCGATACTCGTCCGTCGCTGCGTTTGCGGGGTCCTCGACCCAGGCGAGCTCACTGTCTCGACAGATGGTCACGAGGTCCTCGTGGCGGAATGCGAGCAGTGGCCGGACCAGTGTCAGGTCTGACGAGAGCTCACGCGCAACGGGGATTCCCGCGATCGCTCGTGCGCCGCCACTGCCGATCATTCCGATGAGCATCGATTCGAGTTGGTCGTCGGCGTGGTGTGCGGTCACGATCACCGACAGGCCGAGCTCGGTCGCTGTCTGAGCCAGCCGCTGGTAGCGCCACTCACGAAGTGCGCCCTGATCGTGTGCCGGCGGGCAGTCACCGTCGCTGGCCTCGATCACGCGCAGCTCCAGGCCGTGGCGCGATGCCACCTGCGCAACGGCATCGCGATCCGCGGCCGTGTCGCGCAGTCCGTGCGCAACAGTTGCAATCAGCAGGCGGCGAGGGCGCGAGCCTCGCGGGAGTGCTGCCAGCAGCTCAACCATCGCCACGGAATCGGCGCCCCCGGAGCACGCTGCAAGCACGTCGTGACCGGCAAGCGACACCTGATGCTCGCTGAGAAATGCGGCCATCCGTCGGGCTGCGGACGATGCGCTGCGGGTGACGTGGACGACGGTCATGATCTGCGCATCGTAGCCGGCCCCGCGGGGCCATCCCCTCGGCCACGGCCATCCTGTGGCCGTTTTCACTGGACCGCGGGGGTCTCAATCAACGATGATCTGACACTGCATGGACAACGTCCGACCCACAACGCCCGCTACGCCTGACCCGGTGGGCAGCGAGATGGCAGAAGCGCCGCTCGACGAATTCGCCGGCCTGCTCGAACAGATCGAGTCTCGCGTCGTGCGCGAACAACGCCGCCAGACCTGGTTCGTGGTCAACCACTCGGATGGCGACCTTGCCACGATTCCCATCCAGCTCGACAGCCAGCAGGGGATTCGTCGGGTGCACGTCAACGGTGAGGTTGCAGAGTTCAGCGCAACCGAAAGCCTGGTGCTGGTACGACCGCACCGCCCTCTTCGCATGGGTGCTGGCACCATCGTGGTCATCCACTTCCGCTGAGCTTCGTTCAGCGAGCGCCAGGGACTTCAACTGCAACTGTGCGGCCGTCGTGACGCCGAAGCATCTGCCGCTGTGCCCGACGTGCTGATCGATGCATTTCGCGGGCCACGGTACGCAGTGTCAGAAACAGCACGGCACAGAACACCGCCTGCCACATCCCGAGTGCGGCGTCCGAGATCAGGCCGACACCGAGCACTGCCAGTGCCCACCCCCACGAGACGACGTCGGCAATCAGTGGCTGCCAACCGTCCCTGGGCGTGTACGCAATCCGTTGCATAGATGCACCGTACGACGAACGGCCGATCCTGCACAGTGTTTGTGCGGCCTACCAGAAGGGGGTGCGACGAGTCAGCAGGTTGGCGCGCAGCCGCTCCTGAATCGTTTCGCGGATCTGCTCACTCAGTTCCAGCACGAGCGTTCGGTCATCGGCCGCTTCTGGCGGGTATTGGGAGATATCGATCGGCTCGCAGAACTCGATGTGCCACTTGCTTGGCAGCGGGATCATTCCCAGTGGTCCGAGCCAGGGAAAGGTCGGGGTCATTGGCACGAAGGGCGCGCCAATCAGTCGGCCGACGAACGGCATGTTGCCGATCTTGGGGAAGATCTCTTCGCTGCCTACCACGGCAACCGGCACGATCGGCGCGCCGGCGCGCAACGCGATCCGAACGAATCCACCTCGGCCGAACCGCTCGAGGTTGTAGCGCTGTGAGAACGGCTTTGCCATGCCCTTGACGCCCTCGGGGAACACGCCAATGAGCTCGCCGCGGTCGAGCAGGTCAACGGCATTGGGAGTGCAGGCCAGGACCTGCCCCGTCATGCGGAACAGATCAGCCAACCACGGCAGCCCCATGACCCAGTCGAGCACGAGAATCCGTGCGTGACGCGGCTGCGGGTGATCGCGCAGCACCGCCAGCTTGATCATTGCCCCATCGAAGGGAAGACCAGCACCCGCGTGGTTGGAGACCAGCATGCCCGGCCCCGTGGCGGGGACGTGCTCAATCCCCGTGACATCCACACGCCAGTAGTAGTCGTACAACAGCCCGACCAGCGGAACGAGGGCGTTGGTGAATTCCTCGTCGAAGCCGAAGTCGTCTTCCTCGTACTCACCACTCATGCGCTTGACGAGTGCCGCGGCAATACTGGCCCCTGCACCGACGATGTCGCTGGTGAATTGTTCAACGCGCTCGGCGTCGACAACACCACGCTCGATCGCGGCGTCGC
>CAYNNW010000085.1:2980-7747 GCA_964398435.1 uncultured Gaiellales bacterium
TACTCGCGGTAGCAGCGGTGCCCGGCGAGGAGGATCGCGGCGTCGCGCATGCGGGACATGGTGCTGATGATCAGCTCGGCGACGTGCTCAATCTCACCCATTGCGCTGCCACCGGCAGTGCGGTGTGCCCCGAGTCCGCCGATTCCGCGGCCGGAGCCGAGGTCACTGATCACACTGTTGAGAGCACCCTCGTCGATGTCCTCTGGCACGCCGGCTGCCTGTCGCTCCTGCGACGCGTGCTGCGAGCAGAATCGTCCACCCTCCAACGCACGTCGCCGACACCGTTGACCGTTCACAGTAACGCCCTGGCAGGCGGTGCGAACGGGGCGGGGCTTTCCGGTGGCTGTGGTAGGCGGTTCTGTCACGGGCATGATGCCTCCGTCAGTCCTCATGGTCGAGCGGCGACATGTCGTCTGCTGCTCCGGCGAATCCGGATGGTCGAGTTGAGATGCGGCTCAGCAGCTCACTGTTGAGATGTGGCATCTGCCGCATCTTCTGCTGCACATAGTCACGAAGTTCACGATCGAACAGGCCGTCGTCCTCGCGCTCGTGATACCGCCGTACACGGATAAAGTTGGCATACCGCTCGGCTGCTTCGCGCGTGGTGTGTTCGGGCCTGAAACCGAACTCTTCGAGCATGCGGTTAGTCTTGACTCCACGGCCGAAGCGCAGCAGCTCGTCGTAGCGACTGGGAACGTACAGCGGTGTATCGGCGCGGGACAGTACGCGCAGCGCCGGGCCCAGCGCCGGTGGCACGACCGGAAGTGGAATGCGTCCGGCCATGCGCAGGAACTTCTTCAGCGTGATCGTTCCCGGGCCGGCGATGTTGAAGACGCCCGGTCGCCAGACGCGAACGCTGTGGGCCAGAGCAGCCACGGCGTCGGTGTCCATGATGAATTGCATGCGCGGGTTGTAGCCCATCATCGTGGGCACGATCTGCGATGCAAGGTAGTTGGTAAATGGTGTCTGCACCGCTTCACCGATCGAGTTGGCAAAGCGCAGAATCGTGACAGCCGCGTGCGGAGCTCGACGCTGGAAGTCGCGGGCGTAGGTCTCAACTTCGGCGATGTCACGCGAGTACTGGTCGCGCAGTGGCGACTTGGCTTCCATCTCTTCGCTGAAAAATGCCGGGTCTCGCGGCGACGCTCCATAGATCGCAGTCGAGCTTCGAATCACGACCTTGCGCACCCACGGACTCGCGTTGCACGCGGCGAGCAGGTTCATCGTGCCGATCACATTCATGTCGTGCAGCAGCCGCGACGAGGCGCCCGGGTGGTTGGCACCGAAGATCTGCGTGTGCACCACCGTATCGACCCGCGTCACTGCCAACAGACGTGCGATAGATGGATTGCGGATGTCACCGCGAACGATCTCTGTTCGCCCGAATTCACCGCTTGGTTCACGGGTGTCGATCGCGCAGACGAAGTCGAGTGAGTGGTCGTTCTCGAGTGCGCGGGCGAGATTTGCTCCCCAGAAGCGCCCCACACCAGTAATCAGAACGCGTCGCGAACGTGGCGGCGCGACCGTGTGATCACTCTCTGGGACCGTAACCGGTTCGACAATCGTCCGGGTGTCCTGGAACATGCTCTCCCTCTTCCCCCTGGGCGTCGCAGACCGCCGGGTCGGCGACGTCCACGGTGATTCTGCCGCACCGGCCCCCTGAGGGGAACCCCACAGCTGCCGAAATCACCGATCAGGCGGCAAGTGCTGCCCCGGATGCGGCGTCGACAACGGGGGCATCCTGCCGCTCGTGGGACGGGCGGCCGGTGCCGTTGACCAGCGGATGCCCGCTCGACCAGTCGATCGGATCGATCAACATGACACGCCCCTTCTCACGGTCGTCATTCTTGTAGGCGTGGTAGACCATCCAGTCGGTGCCTGCCTTGTCGGTGACGATGCTGTGATGGCCGGGAGCATCAAAGCCGTTTCCGGCTTCGACCACGGGTTGTTCGACATCGGTGAAGGGCCCGAATGGCGAATCGCTGACGGCGGATTTGACCGCGTAGTGCGACTTCCAGTCGTCGCCTGACCAGGTCAGCCAGTAGCGGCCGTCGTGTTTGCTGACCCACGCCCCCTCGGACATCGAGGAGTAGTCGCTGCGGCCGTTGGGCCGGAACACGGTCTGCTTTTGGCCGATGCGCTCGATGCGCCCGTCGGGGTGGGTGATGACTTCCTGCGCGTCGATCCCCTCGGGGCCCGATCCCCAGTAGAGAATCGTGCGACCGTTGTCCTGCAGCAGGAACGGGTCGATTTCGTGCCCCCAGCTGGACGATTCGATCAGCACGCCGCGATCCTCGAACGGCCCCGACGGCGAGGGGGCGACGGCGTAGCCAACGGCCATCTTGCCGTCGTGCTTTCGCCCGGAGTAGAACAGCGTGTAGTGGTCGCCCGTGTGTGCGATGTGCGGCGCCCACATGTCGCCCTTCACCCACGACGGGCGGTCGGGGAATGCGTCGCCAACGAACTCCCAATTGACCAGATCCTTGGATTTGACGATCGGCGTATCGACAGCAATCATCGGCCAGTAGCCGGACTGGGTCGTGTAGGCGTACCAGGTGCCGTCATCGTCCTGAAAGACCGATGGGTCGGCGGCATTCTGGTCGAACACTGGATTGAGGTATGTCGGTTTCACTGGTGGGGTCGGCTCTTCCGCTGCGGGCGGTGGCGGTGGCGGAGCAGTTTCGACGGACTCCGGATCTGGCTCGTCGACCCCAGCGTCGGCGGGCGGCGTGGTCTGCTGACTGCCGCTCATCTGGGCACCACGGACAGCGTCGATGCTCGCCGTGAGGGCGGCGATTTCGGTCTGCAGTTCCGCGACCAGGCGCGCGACCTCGGCTGGCGTCGAGACGACGTCCCCACCGCCGCTGACGGTTGGTCCTTCAGGTCCGCCCCCGACAATCGACGTTGAACGGGGCGCACACCCGCACAACGGCACAGCTCCGACTGAGCCAACAGACATCCGTACCTCTCCCCATCAACATCACACGGTCCCTGTCTGCATATCGAGGCACGGTCTCTGGCTGTTTCCCGACAACGATTGTGCAGCGGGGCGGCCGGGTACCGACCGCACATGCATGCACCATTCGCCCGTCGCTGTCGCAGCCCGTATCGAGCCGTCGCTGCCGTTCTCCTGCTCGTTGCGCTCACCACGACGCTGCTTGCAGGATGCGGCAACGACGGTGACCGCGCCACACGGCGCAGCCCCGACTCAAATTCCCGTTCGAGTACGACGGAGAAGAAAGCTCCGCAGTCGTGGCTGCACGTTCTGACCGCCACGGGCGGCACGCTGACGCCGGCCAACGATCCGGCCGCCCGCGCAGCCGGCCCGGGGAAGCCGTACCGCCTGGTGCTGACCGGCGTTGACCGGGCGGCGATTGCCTTTGCTGATCGGCCCAGCCGCAAGGCCACGGTATCGACGACCGCCGATCTGTTGAAGCGCTGGAAGACGGCATTCGCGGCAAGCGCCCCGAATGCCGTGCTGGTCGCCCACGATCCAGGATCGGGGGCCGAGGCGTACTCGATCGTAATCACGCTGGCGCCGCCGATCGTGTCGAAGGGCGGCACCACTTTGACGTTCGATTCGTTGGTGCTGGCCAACGAAAATCAGCCCGCATCAATCGTGAAGCTCACGCGAACGCCGGCGCGAAGCACGTCGAATCTGCCGGCACGATTCGAGGATCCCAGCCTGTTCATCGATGCCGATACCGCTACCGCACCGGTCACGGTCAACCCACAGGTGACCGACTAATTTCACCGGGCGGCTCGACCGCTCAGCTGTCGAGGTCGTCCAGGTCGCTGCCGAGCACGGGCGGCCAGTCGTTGCCCCCCTGGTCGCAGCGGCTGACGCAGTGCATCCCGGCTACGTTCTGCATGGGCACGAGGATGTGGCTGTTGAGCTCAACGTGCGGCACATCGGCGACCACGCAGAAGGCAGTCAACTGCCCTTCCTGCGCCTCGCCACCGAACAACCACAGTTCGACCTGCTCACCGATGTATTTCGCGGTGTAGTCTTCCATCCGGTCAATGCTAGCAACACAGGGGTTTCTCCATGCCCATCCACCTCCGCGCCAATCCGGGCGACTATGCCGATGCAGTGCTCGTTCCGGGCGATCCGCTGCGAGCCAAGTACATCGCAGAGACGTTTTTTGACGAGCCCCGGCTGGTCAACGAAGAGCGCGGAATGCTGGGATATACAGGCACTTTCAAGGGATCACCCGTGTCTGTGCAGTCGACCGGCATGGGCTGCCCGAGCGCCGCGATCGTGTTCGAGGAGCTCGCGATGCTGGGCGCCAAGCGGATCATCCGCGTCGGCACCTCCGGTGGGCTGCAGCCGGGCATGCGTATGGGTGAGCTGGTCGTTGCGACCTGTGCCACCCCTGCCGACAAGACGACGCTGTCGTACACGCTCGGTGAAATGCACGCACCTGCAGCCGACTTCGACCTGGTTCGATCGGCCGTCGCACACGCTGAGGCAATCGGCCGCGATGTGCGCGTCGGTGGCATCGTCTCGAGCGACGCCTTCTACCAGCCCGATACCTCGCTCGCGCAGCGCTGGAGCGACCGCGGCACGCTGGCCGTCGAGATGGAAGCCGCCGTGCTGTTCACCGTTGCCGCGCTGCGCAAGATGCAGGCCGCGGCGCTGTGCACCGTCAGCGACATCGTTGTCGACGGCGAGTTCATCCGCATCAGCGACGAGGACCTGCGCCGCGCCGTTGACGAGATGATGGAAGTCGCGCTGGAAGTTGCGATCGACACCAGCGTTCCCAT
>CAYNNW010000086.1:0-7703 GCA_964398435.1 uncultured Gaiellales bacterium
CAACGACGGAGAGCCAGCACGCCGCGACCACGACCGCGATTGCCGACCTGACATACATCTTCAAGAACATCCCGATCTTCTTTCGTCCGGGCCCCCACCGCATGCTCTGAACGGGCGGGCGCACCTGCCTGGCACAGTGACTGCGAGCCTATACGCTGAACCCCGCGTTGCGCCACCTTTTCAGGTGATGTCGCGCTTCCAGGTCGATACCTGGGGAGAACGGGGCGAGAACCCGGCATGTGACCGACACAATCCCCCGACCACGACGCGGCGCAGCCACTCCGCGGCTTCGGAGCGATTGTGGTGACCGCTCGTCGCCTCGAGGCATTCGGCCAACGAGCTCGCGGTCAGCGTCCGTCCCAGCTCCACCGCGGCGGCCGGCGCAACAACATCGCCTGGCTTCCGGTGCTCGCTGCACACCAGCCCGCCATCCTCGGTTGACCAACCTCCCAGATTGTCGATCGCACCACAGCGAACGCAGGCCCGCAATTCCGGAGCGATTCCGATTGCCAGGAGGGCCTTCAACTGCCATGCCAGCAGGAGTGTGACCACGTCACCGTCGTCGCGCTCCGTCGTCGACACGACCCGCTCGAGTTCGTCGAGCCAGCGGACCGTCACATGATAGAGCTCATCGTGCGATGACTCTTCGCCCGCCAACCGGCTGAGCATGTCGAGAGCTACTGCGGCGGTTGATTGCGCCTTCCAATTCGAACGCAGGATGCTGTCGCGTCGGAGCCGCACGGGCACGCCCCGCAACGAATGGAGATCTCCACGACCACGCGCGAGCTCCAATCGGACAACCGCCCCGGGCTCGATCAGTGGGGCAACGCGGCTTCGTGATCGCCTCGCCTGGCGAGCAACGACGCCGATGGCCCCCCGCTGGCGTGTGACAACCCGAAGCACGACGTCATGATCCCGATATCGGGTCGCACGAACGACAATTCCGTCGACCGGATCCGAGCTGTGGCGGTTCATGCGCCACCGTCCGAATCGGGCTCCCAGGCGATGACCGCCTGCCGCCCCGTGACACCATCACTGCTTGCCCGATATGAGTACCAGGTATCCGGGTGACAGGCTGTGCAGGATCCGATCTGACTGACCTTCCGGATCCCGTGCCGTTCGAGCTGGACGATGGCCTCACGTGCCAGATCAAGCTGGCGTCCGTCCACTCCGAAGTCCGATGCCAGTTCGCGCGAAACCGTATAGCAGCATGGGCCGATGTGCGGACCAATAACTGCATGCCAGCCTCGGCGTGAGTCGGGTGTAGCCCCCGGCATCATCTGCTCGACGCAGGATTCGATGATGCCGCCCTTGAGCCCACGCCAGCCGGCATGAACGCCGGCATACGTCGTGTCCCCCACGAGCGCAACTGGAAGGCAGTCGGCAACGACGACCGCAAGTGCGACACCGGAACCACGATTCGCCAGAAGTGCATCGGCGTTGACCGGATCACCTTCGGACTGGTTCGGAATCCGGTCCCACGTTGCCGTCGTTGGCTCCGTTGCGACACCACCCACCCGGCAGACAGTGGTGCCATGGACTTGTCGCGCGGAGTGAATGGTCGCCGGATCAACGTGGGTGGCGGCTGCGATCAGTCTCCGATTCGCGCCGACGCTGTCAGGGTCATCTCCGCAGGCGTCACCAACGTTGCACCCGCGCCACGGACCGCGGCTGACGCCACCGGCCCGTCCGCTGAATGCGACCTCGATCCCGCGGCCGCTCCACCGTTCCAGGGCCGGCAGCCCGCGTTGCGTCGACGGGAACACCTGCTCGCCAGGTGACATCCCGGTCACGCTCCGACCACGACCAGCATTGCATCGACAACCACCGAGGCACCCGACTGCAGTATCAGTGACGTCTGCTGCCCGAAAACAAAGAGCAGCAGAAGGATGAACAGCGGCGCGTATGCATCAAGTTTGGTCCATTCCTCATGCACGTGGTCGGGCATGAACACCGCAATGATTCGAGATCCATCAAGCGGGGGGACCGGCAGAAGATTGAACACGCCCAGCACGATATTGACCTGGAAGACGTACAGGATAAGCATCGACCACCATCCCGAGCTGGCTGTACCGCTGACGCCCGCTCCCAGATGAACCATTCCCGCGAGTACGACCAGTGCGATAAGAAAGTTGGTCAGCGGCCCTGCCACGGCCACGGCCGCCATGCCCCGCTTGGGTGATGCAAATGTATCGGGACGAACCTGAACAGGCCTGGCCCAGCCAAAGGGAAACGGCATGAACAGAAACGTGATCAGAAAGACAAGCGAACCGATCGGGTCCAGGTGCTTGATCGGGTTCAACGTCAGCCGCCCCTGGCTGCGCGGTGTGGGATCACCCAGCTTCGTTGCCACGAGGCCGTGGGCAAGCTCGTGGAGCGTCATGGACAAAATAAGAGCCGGGATAAGCAGCGGCGCAATCGCCAGCTTCTGACCAAGTTGATCAACTCCCATCACGGCCCCCCGACGTCACTGCTGACGCTCCCCCTGCACCGTAGCACCGACAAGCTCATCCAGCTCGGCCAACTGCTCTGACCGCCCATGGATGGCACCAGCCAGACACCGCTGTCGCAGCGCTGCGAGGATCGATCCGACCTGCGGGCCACGGCCGACGCCGCGGGACAGCACGTCGGATCCGTCAACCTGCAGCGAGAAGGCCTCTCGACGAATCAGGTAGTCCTCGATTGCGGCCCCTGCGCCCGACCTGACCGCCTCGGCTGCGCCGGCACAGAGTGACACGAGATCGCGATCCGCACCGTCGAACAACGTGTCGGCCCGCTCGAGCCACACACTCGAATCAGCGTCTGCGCCCCCGTGGCTGGCCAACGCTCGACCTATCGCGCACGCGGCCAGTACCAGTGATGCACGCGTGCGAAGCGCTGCCGAAACACCAAGGTGATCGAGCAGTGACGCGAGCGCTGGCCAACCAGGTTGAGCTTCTCCCACGTGAATGGACAATGCGTCGCCGTCGATCGCCCACTCCGTAGCGAATACCCCGGCGCTACACCCAGCCAGTCGATCGACCCACTGAACTCCGTGGCGGTGATCCAACTCGGTCGCGTACGAACTGAGCCACACGTGGTTGTGATCTCCGTCTCGACACGCGAGCGCTTCAAGCCACGGTGCGACGGCAGCCAACAGCTTCCTCGTGTGCGGAATACCCACCCACTCGCGGGCGGGCGACGCAAGGAGCACCGAGAGCTCCGCTGCGAGTCGCTGACCGCTGATCGTCTGCAGCACGCCGGACTCGACGGCCTGGTCGAACAGCTGTCCGGTTGACGCATCGACCGTGAAAGCCAGTCGTGACGCATACCGAACGACACGAACCAATCGAGTTGGATCGTCAACAAAACTCTGATTGTGCAGCACCCGCACAATTCCGTCGCGCAGATCATCCAATCCGCCTGTTGGATCGACCAGCTCGCGTGCCGCAGTCGGATCTGCAGACGCGGCTATTGCATTGATGGAAACATCGCGACGATACAGGTCGTCCTGCAGGCTCCCGGCAACGACGGTTGGCAGCGCACCGGGGTGATCGTATGACTCGCGGCGTGCTGAAATCACGTCCAGGTGAACGTCCTGGCCGGCAACGTCCCGCAGAAGAATGGTGGCGGTTCCGAATCGGTGGCGCGCAACGACCTCGGCGTTGCGTGCACCGCCAATTCCGTCGATCCAGCGCTCAGCACCGCCAACGACCGTCAGGTCGACGTCGAATCGGCCCGCTCCGATCCCAAGAATTCCATCGCGCACCACCCCGCCGACGAAGTACCCCTCGGCCAGCGGGCATCCGGCCTCGAGCGCCACGGCGCAAATTGCGGCCAGGACCGGGTCCTGGTGTGGTCGCCAACTCCGGTCTATTTCAGGCACGGCTACTCACCGACAGCGATAGCCTCGATTTCGACGCGCGCTCCTGCGGGAAGCCGACTGACCTCAACCGTCGATCGGGCGGGCGGCTGCGACGGGAAGAATCGGGCATAGACCTCGTTCATCGCAGCGAAATCATCGAGGTTGGTCAGAAACACGGTTGTCTTGACGATGTCGCCAAGGTCCGACCCGGCTGCGCGCAGCACGCCCCGGAGATTCTCGAGCACGCGCTCGGTCTGCAGTGCGACATCGTCAGGAGAGACCAGCTCCTGTGTCTGCGGATCGAGCGGGACCTGTCCCGAACAGAAGACGAGGCCACGCGAGGCTATTGCCTGCGAGTACGGGGCACCGGCCAACGGGCGCGGAGCCTGATCGGTAACCACCGGGTGTCGTTCACTAGTCACGTTCATGTCCTTGCAGCTCCTGGTCGGCACACTCGCAGTCTGGAATCGCTGCGCCCACAACACTTCAGCAGACGCACGCTGAAGATACCACTGCCCTGGGTCGAACCACGTGGCGGTCAGCCGTCACCGCGAGCGGCACGCTGTGCATCAACGAGCCGGATCCTTCCGTCGTGCAGTGCCTCGCCCAGCACAAGCATGTCAGGTGCGTCGTCGCCCCCTTCCGCGCATCGACGCACGTCAGGCAAGCCGCGCAACGGGGCGGAATACGTCACCGAGGTCGACGATTGTGCACGTATTTCCCAGGCTATTTCCGGGGCAATTCGATGTGTTCCCAGGTCGCGCACGATGACGTCAGACACGCCGTGCAGTCGTAACGAACGAACGAGATCAACAGCGGTCATGTTCGACAGGTGCGGCGGCACGTCGACGAGCTCGCCCCCATCAACCCGAATCTCGACCCGGATTCGTTGTCCAAGCGTGTCAACTGCCCAGCGCAACAGCGCAGGGTCGTATGCCGCATGGTGCGACACGACAATCCAACTGAACGGCATCGATGCACACCGGTCAATGGCGGCTGGATCATGCAGCGAGGCATCGAGGCCCAGCGGCACGCTCAACCTCGCAAGCCCCTCAACAATTCGCCCACACCTGACGTGATCACTGACCCACGTCAACGAGGGATCTGCCAGACACAGCCCATCGGCCCCGTCAGCCACCATCATTCCGGCCCGATCCAACACCCGTAGGTCGGCTGCAATGGCACCGCCCGGCGCTTCCTGAAGCGGGCTCAGCTGAGGGACGAGCAGCATGCGTCTCAATCCGACACCGATCAGGTGGCGACGCGTTCAATTCGCGCGCCGAGCCCACGAAGCCGCTCGTCGATTCGCTCGTATCCGCGGTCGATCTGCCAGATGTTGTCGATCTGCGATGTGCCGTCTGCACACAGTGCCGCAATCAGCATGGCCATACCCGCCCGAATATCGGGGCTGACGAGTCGGGCACCGCGCAACCTGGACGGGCCAGAAATGACAGCGCGGTGCGGGTCGCACAGGACGATGCGGGCACCCATCGCGATCAGGTTGTCGGTGAAGTACAGCCGACTCTCGAACATCTTTTCGAAGACCATGATGGTTCCGTCGCTCTGCGTTGCCACTGCAACGGCAACGCTCGTCATGTCGGCCGGGAACTGCGGCCACGGTCCGTCCTCGATCTTGGGAATCTGCGAGCCAAGATCGTCACGAATTCGCAACCGCTGTTCCGGAGGAACACGCACCGCGTCTCCCTCAACTTCCATCCGAACACCCAGTCGCTCGAATCCCTTGTGGACGGGAAGGAGCTGCCACGGGGCGGCGTCCTCGATGACGATCTCGCCACCCGTCACCGCCGCCAGACCGATGAAGCTGCCCACCTCAAGATAGTCGGGCTGAATTCGGTAGTCCGTCCCACCCAATCGGTCAACGCCTGTTATGTGCAGAACATTCGACCCGATTCCGGTGATCGTTGCCCCCATGCTGACAAGTACACGACACAGATCCTGCACGTGCGGCTCGCAGGCAGCGTTGTCGATGACGGTCGTCCCTTCAGCCAGCACCGCCGCCATGACCGCGTTCTCGGTTCCGGTCACACTTGGCTCATCCAGATGCATGTGGGCACCGCGAAGGCCGCCGGGGGCTTCGAAGCGATAGCCGTCCTTGAGACTGAACGTTGCACCCAGCGCCTCGAGCGCCAGCACGTGCGTGTCAATTCGTCGTCGCCCGATCGCGTCACCGCCGGGAACCGGAATGAATACCTCGCCACAGCGGGCCACGAGCGGACCGGCCAGCAGAAGTGACCCCCGAATCCGCTCACACAAGTGCGGATCGAGGTCAGTCGCGCGCAAATCCCCCGTCGAATCGAAGGTCCATGTCGTGGCGTCGACCCGCTCGACGCCCACACCGATGTGCGCCAGAAGTTCGATGAGCAAGCGGGTATCAACGATGTCCGGAACGTTTCGGAGCGTCACCGGTTCGCTTGCAAGGACCATCGCCGCGATGATCGGAAGCGCCGCGTTCTTGTTGCCGCCTGGGCGAACGGTGCCAGAGAGTGGATAGCCACCCTCGATCACGAATTTGTCTGTGGTTCGTACCGGGACTTGTCGGGAAGTGCTCTGTGACACGCCTTGCCTTCCGGGCGGGGACGCCTGCGATGGTACACGAGCACACGCAATTCATGCGCTCGACATCAGGCCGGGCGCCTCTATCGAACTGTGCCTCAGGCAGCTTGCTGCGAGGGCATTGCCACGTAGCACAGCCACGCATCGCGTGGCGCGTCCAGACCGCGATGGACGGTCTCGGTATGGATCTGCATGCCTGGCACGAGTGCAACACCGTGCTGTCGGAGCATCAACAGGTATGAGGCACGTGCTTCCTCAAGGTGTCGGGCGTTTACGATCTGCATGTATCTCATTTCGCTCTCCTATCGTTGTGAGCGATTTCGGATGCTGTATCGGTTTGCATTTCGACAATATTTAGTACGAATGTGAGAATTGGCCGAATTGCGCATCAACAGTGAGATACGCTTGGGTACATGAGCGCCTGGAGCCGACGACGGCGATACAAGGATCTGGTCCGCCGACAACTTGATCTGTTCGAGGCTGACAACGCCGACAGGATCAGCGAGTGCAGGCGACTACTTGCTGATGCGATGTCATCCGCGGACGATGAATCGAGTCGCGAGCTGTACGCGAAGCACGACGACCTGGCCGAAGACATCGACGATGGTCTGGACGACATGGTGATGGCCTTCGGCGCAACGATCGACCAGGAAATCGATCGAACGGCTTACGAGGAAGCGTTCAGACGGCAGGCGCGACGACGACTGGGCGATGTCTCACCGTCCACACGGCGTCGCCCCCGTCGGCTGGACGACAGCGAATAGCCTCGGGGATCGCCCCTGATCGATCGATCTGGGCCGAGCGATCCAGCCACTCCTCGTTCATCGACAGTCGGGCCGCCTGGCCGGATCGAACAACTGAGCGTGGATCCGGGTCAACTCCAGCAAGATTCACGGCCATTCCGGCTGCATCTCCGAGCAGCGGTACTCGATCGGTCTCCTCCAGGAGCGTGCGGATGATCACGCCGGCATACGTGCTGTCCTCGATTGCCGGTCCGTCTCCATCACCCGCACAGACGATGAGGACTCGCGTGAACTGCGCACCGGACCGGGAGGACAACTCGCGCGCAAGACACGCCGCCAGCGGCCGGCGATTGACATACGCTCCGAGCAGGATCGGTGCCTGCCCGGCAACCCGCGCGTCGACGATATCCAGGCACGACAGCAGCGACTCGGAGCCATGCAGGTGCCGCACGGGAACCGAGGAATCCTCTGACGACGGAGGCAGGTCGTCGAGCCGCAGAACCGCGTCGGTAGCTGACGCGAGGACATCGACTAGCACAACG
>CAYNNW010000087.1:0-7664 GCA_964398435.1 uncultured Gaiellales bacterium
CCGCACGCCATACGCAGGTGTTCGCTGGATGAGTGCCTGGATCTGCGGCATGAACGGACTGGTCCGCCCGGTCGGCCCGAGCGCGCTGGTCGAGGACGTCCGCCGCTCACTGTCGACGATCGAGGCAGCACATGCCGGTGAGGCGCCATCGCTGGCCGCCGAGCTGCCGCCGTTGACGCTCGAGGACTCCTCCCCTCGTCGCCGACGCCCAGCAGCGCCGGTATCTGCTGAGCAGTTTGCGCTGCTGCAGGCAATGATGAGCGACCTTCTGGCACGGTGCCAGGGCGGACGTGAGGCCGATATTCCTGCCAGCGAGATCATGGAGCGATACGGCTTTGACCGTAAGGGCCTTGAGGACGCCATTTCGCTGCTGACGCTGATCAACTTCGGTGCAGGCGCGTACGCGATGTACTGCGAACTGAACGGCGACACGATTCACGTCGAGACCGAGCCGGATGGCGAAGTCTTCCGACGTCCAGCGCGGCTGTCCCCGCTCGAGTCAAAGGCACTGCTGCTCGCACTCGACCTTGTTGGACCGCTGGTTGCTGCAACGGCGCAGAGCGATCTCAACTCCGTTCGCTCGAAGCTGCGCGAGGCGTTTGGCGGACCGGAGCCGACATCATCGGTCCCCGCCACGGAACCGCACGCGGAAGAGCAGGCCATCCTCGCGGCAATCACCAGCTCGATGCGCAGTCGCACCGTGCTCGAGATTGAGTACTACTCGCAGTCGCGTGGTGAGCTCGGCTGGCGCGAGATTGAGCCGCTGACACTGCAGCGCCTCAAGTCGCACTGGTACATCGTCGGCTGGTGTCGGCGTGCCGACGAAGTCCGCAGCTTCCGGATCGACCGGATCAAGGACACACGTGCAGGAACAACATCGTTCAGTGAGCGCGATGTGGACCTGTCCGGCTACGCAGCTGACACACCGCGGTCACTGGAGGATCATCCGCGCACGGCCCAGGTGCATTTCGCACCGGAGGTTGCGCGCTGGATCCTGGAGAGCCGCCCCGACGCCACGCGACTGGCAGACGGGTCGGCGCTGCTGACGGTGGGAACGGTCAACGATCAGTGGCTGATCGAGGAGATCCTCAAGTACCGTGGTCTGGCAACGATTGCCGGTCCCGCGGACCTGCGACAGGCTGTGCGTGCACGGGTGGCCGAGCTGCTTGCGTCGCTCGATCGCGTACCGGTTGCCGCAGCCTGACAAGGGATCGCAACGAGACCGCACAGCCGCATGCCCATGCGGCAACCTGCGAGACTTCGCGTATGGAAACGCCTTTCCCTCTTGCACTTACATTCGATGACGTGCTGCTCGTGCCGCAGCGAAGCGGAGTCACCAGCCGCGGTGATGTCAGTACCGCTGCACCGCTGACACCGTCAATTACGCTGACCAATCCAATCGTCTCGGCGAACATGGACACGGTAACCGAGTGGCGGATGGCGATCGCCATGGCGCAGGCCGGTGGCCTGGGTGTCATCCACCGGTTCCTCAGTGTTGAGGAGCAGTCGGACCAGGTGCGTCGGGTCAAGCGCCGCGAGAGCCATGTGATCGAGCAGCCATACACGATCGGCCCACAGTTTCCGATCGAGCTGGCGATCGAACTGATGCACGAACATGGCATCAATGGCCTGCCCGTGATTGACGATGACTCGCGACTTGTTGGTCTGCTGACTCGTCGTGATGTTGTGGCCGCCGCGAGCGAGGGGCTCGTTGCTGACGCAATGACGCCACGCGACCGGCTGGAGACCGCCGAGCCAACCGTGTCGCTGACCACGGCCCGGCAGCAGATGGCAGTTCGCCGCGTTGAGAAGCTTCCGCTCGTCGACGGCGACGACCGCCTGGTCGGGCTGATCACGATGAAGGACATCGACCACCTGTCACTGTTTCCCAACGCCACGAAGGATGCTCGTGGGCGGCTTCGCGTCGGGGCGGCAATTGGTGTTCGCGGCGACTATCTTGAGCGGGCACGGGCCTGCGCAGATGCGGGGGCCGACGTGCTCTGTCTGGACATTGCGCACGGGCACGCCGAGCATGCAATCGCGGCGACGCAGGAACTGCGCCGCACCGTGGACGTTGAGATCATCGCCGGCAATGTAGCCACGCCCGCGGGGGCGCGCGATCTGATCGCCGCCGGTGCACATGCAATCAAGGTCGGCGTTGGCCCCGGCTCGGTGTGCACAACACGCCTGGTCGCCGGAGTTGGTGTTCCACAGCTGACCGCCGTGCTGGAGTGCGCGCGGGCGTGCCGCGACGCCGGCATCCCGGTGTGCGCCGATGGTGGAATCCGCATGCCGGCCGACGTTTCGAAGGCGATTGCCGCGGGTGCGCATACGGTGATGGTCGGCAATCTGCTCGCCGGTACGACCGAGAGTCCGGGCAGCCTGCTCGAACGCAACGGGCGCATGCTCAAGGTTCACCGTGGGATGGCCAGTCAGGGCGGGATGGATCGGCGGCGCGCATCCGAGGCCGACTCGGGCGGTGCGGGCGAGTTTGGGCAGGTCGTGCCCGAGGGCGTTGAGGCAGTCGTTCCGCATCGCGGCGATGCATCGAGTGTCGTTCGCGAACTAATGGGCGGCCTGCGGTCAGCGATGAGCTACTCGAATGCGCACACGATCGGCGAGTTCCACGAGAACGCCAGTTTCGTCCGGATCACGACTGCCGGTCAGATCGAGAGCCGCCCACACGACGTCGAGGTCTGAGCGAGCTACCTGCTCTACCAGACGAGCGGCGGTCCACCGCCATCCGCTGCCCCCGGCCCTCCAGGCGGTGTTCCGGGCAGCGTGCCCGCAAGCACACCGGCCATCATCGCCAGCTGCGAGGGCGGTGCGGCAACTGCAAGCTGTCCGGGTTCGGATGGATTCCAGTAGAACGCGCAGCGAACCTGCTGAAAGGCCGCGTCGGCAAACCGCTCCGTCCTGTGCAGCCCCGGCAGGCGCTCGACCAGATCACTGACCGCAAAGGCCACACTCGGATGGTGGATCGCGACGATGCACTCGCCCGCGCTTGCGACATACAGGCCCATCAACTGCCAGGCAGCCGAGGGATCGGCGCCTCGTACGAGCAGGTGGTAGCGGTCAACCCAGATCACGTTGTGCTGTCGGGGACGGGCCAGTTCGTGGATTCGCACGTCGGCGCCGCCGACCAGTGCGCGGTCTTCGGCGTAGGCCTGTTCAGGGGCCACGTCCTGCTCGCTGGGGTGGAGGGCCCAGACAGCCATTGCATCTCCGGGGGCAGCAATCACCGGCACGATCCGTCGCACTGCATCGCACAGTTCAGCAGGCGAGGATGCCGTCAACACTCCGGCGCCAGGTCCGAGCGGGTCGTGCTGCAGCGTTGCGGTCATCCCGGTCGCACGTACCCCGCGATGCGCCCGCCCGGTGAGTAGCTGCGTCGCGCAACCATGTCGGAGGTATTGCCCTCGATGGTGTGCACTTTGCCGTCGGGCCCAACGAACTCGACGATACCGGTGTGGTCCGCCAGTCCATCGCCATTGTTGTCAAAGATGACGATGTCGCCGGCACGAGGCTGGATTCCCTGCGAGTCAGTGAAAAAGCGCCCCTCCTGCTTGCCCCAGCGTTCGATGGTCGGCACCCAGCCCGTACCACGTCCGCCCTCGCCAATCGGGGCGCCGGCATTGCGGGCAAGCCAGGAGACGAAGTAGGCACACCAGGGTCCGGGGGTTCCTTCAGCCCCTGCCGTGGCCGTGCGGTATTCACGGATCCGTGGCGACTCGTTGCCACCGTTCGTTTCGCGAACGCCGAGCTCACGCTGTGCAAGCTGCACCATCTGCTCGCCGACGCCTCCGGCACCTCCACCGTACGGCATCGTCCCGGGCGCGCCCTGCATGCCGGGAATCAGTCCGGGAGTTGTGTAGTAGCCGGCGTATGTTGGGCTGACGCCATAGCCGGGCGCGGGGCCCGGTATTCCCGGAATGGCTGTGGACATGCCGGGATACGCGCCGGGCATGCCCGCCATTGCCCCTGGCATGCCCGAATAGCCGGCGGCCTGTCCCATTCCCATCGCGGGCGTCGCTCCGCCTCCGGGCAGCATCGACTGGGACTGCAACGAGGCGGGTGGCGTCGATCCGTCAGGGCTGAGCGCCAGCTGCTGACCGGCAGCAGTCAGCGAGGCCTGGAATGCGGCTGCTCCGTCGGCAGCGGCTCCGCGCGCACGGGCAGATGCTGCGTTCGACACCATCGAACGCAGCTCGAGCATGCGTTGCACTGCGGATTCAATGCTCATCCGCTAGGAGGCATCGGCGAACGCCGCTACCTCCTTGACCAGGGTGGAGCGTGTCTGAGGCGATGCAAACCGGCAATACAGCTCGCGATCAACCTGCTCGACCGTGTGCGCCATCCTGAGCGCCTCGCCATAGACGATGCGCACGAATGCCAGCCGTTCGCTCTCAGGCAATTCGTCCCAACGATCAAGCAGTGTCGAGCTGAAGCCCAGTACCGACGTCAGGGGCGTGCGAAGACCATGTGTGAGTTCGTCGTACATCCGACCGTTCATCCAACCGTTTCACCCAAAGGCAGCAGGGGGCTGCCTACGTCCCGGCACCAGGTGCAGTGGTGCCTGTGCTTACGAACACCGAACATCGCGATAACCTGCGCATTACGTTTTCCGGGCCCCACCCGGCCGGGGCGTGGCCGGCGAGAGGCCGCCACCGCCGGCGGCACTCCCCGAGGCCGGCTGAGCTCGGGATAGGAAGGCAGCCATGCACATCACCAATTCAGCATCGGTACGCCTCGACGATGTCAGGCGACGTAAAGCCCGCAGGGCTCCCCAGGCGCCTCTGCGCCCCACCATGGCGGCCATGGTCCAGCGGGGCGCTCTTCCGCCAGCTCTCGTCTCCAGCGGTGCGGTCGCCGCCCAACGCGCACAGCTGACCAGCGGCCGGTTGGCACTTCAGCCGGTCGATTCCACCCACGGCTACATTCCGGTTGAGATTCCCGCTGGATCCGTGGAACAGGGCCCACACCGTGCCGGAGACCAGGGAATCTCAGCATTCGAGCGGCCTGCCGCAGAGCCACTGATTCGCAAGATGCTAAAGGCACCGGGCGTTCAGTGGCTTGCAACCTGGAATGCAGTCGACCGCACCTACGACCTGATCGGGCGCGACGGCCGCTTGAGCTTCAAGCGTCTGGTGACGCCATCGGGCGAGGCCATCTTCCAGATTGTGCGCATGGAGGGCAGCTCACTGGTCCCGGGCACCGACGGGCGGGCGCTGCGAACCTACGAGCAGGAGTTGGGTGTCAGCACCGCTCCGGGCGGCGGCATTCCGGCATCGGCGCAGCACTACCCCGATCTGCTGCGCCGGCTTGCGCAGATCTTCGACGATCCAAAGACTGGCGACTTCGTCTACATTCCCTTTGGATATGCGGATCCCAACCACCCCAGTGGTGGCTCGCACGGAACACCGACGATCACGCAGTCGCGTGCCCCGCTGATCATGGCCGGGCCGGGAATCACACCCGGACAGCGCCCCGACGTGCTGGCGCGAATCGAGGACATCGCGCCGACCGTGCTCCACTTCCTCGGCGGTCGCCCGGTGATGGGCCGCAATGGATCAGGCACCCCGCGCATGCAGTACATGCAGTGGCAGGACGGCGACTCGCGCGCCGCGGCCGTTGCCGATGCCCGCCTGGGAGCGAGCGGGGTCTACGGGGCCGCCGACCGGGCAATGGTCTTCGTCATCGACGGGCTCAGCAACACCACACTGATGGACGAGGTGCGCAAGGGAACCCTGCCCAACATTGCCCGCATCATGCAGATGGGCGCCACCTTCCAGAACGGTTCGCTGGCCGACTACCCCACCGTGACCTGGGCGAACCACAACGCACTCGTAACGGGCACGTCACCGGGCCACAGCGGGATCCCCAACAATTCCTGGTATGTGCGCGAACAGCGCCGCGAGCAGCTGATCACCGACGGCAGCAAGACCAACGTGCTGCGCACGGGGCGATTTCTCAACCCCGAGATCGAAACGATGTTCGAGGCCGTGCGACGCTCGTTTGGCGATGGCGCCGTGACGCTGTCACTGAACGACCCGTCGGGGCGCGGGGCAACGATGTCGACGCTCGACCTGCTCGGCGTCGGGCTGTTTGTGCGCAACCTGTTCGGTATCGGCAAACGCTTTCTGGATGGCAAGAAGACGATCCAGGACGCCGAGGGCAACAAGGACAAGGAGTACAAATCAGTCTCGTGGCAGGACAACCTCGCGGCGGCTGCGGGAGCGGCGATGCTGGACAAGTCCAATCCAGCCAAGCTTGCGGTGTTCGAGCTGGCGCTCGTTGACAACCAGGCCCACCATCATGGGCCGCGCAGCGCCCAGGCGCGGCGGGCGATGCACGAGGCCGATCGCAATATTGGTCGCGTGCTGGCGCAGCTGGACAAGGGTGGGCTCACCGACAAGACATTGCTGGTCGTCACGGCGGATCACGGCATGGAACACCAGGCCAACAAGGGCCTGGGGGGCTGGAAGAAGGCGATCAAGAAGTCGGGGATTGCAGCAATCGACAGCACCCGCTTCGTCTATGTACGATCGATGCGCCTGGCAGCCGAGGTAGCGGGCGGGCCGGGTGGGACGGCACTCGTGGTGCGGGCCGTCGACGACGACGTCGACGAGAAGGGGATCAATCCGCCGGTCGCGGGAGCAACGGTCTCGGTGAAGCTGCCCGATGGCCGCACGGTCTCGGCAGTCACCGGCGACGACGGTATGGCTCGGATATCACTGCCCGCCGGTGCAACGGGTGAGGCGACCGTCAAGGTGAATTCGAAGGATCTGACCCCGGCAACCACGACCGTCTCCCTCGGAGGATGAACAGGTGATCAAGCTCGTCTCCAGCAAGCAGCAGTCCCATCTGGGTGCTGTACACGACGGACAGGCGCCGTCAACGCTCGCGCAGGTGATCGTGCAGACCATCCTGCTCGCAGACGCAGCAGTCACCGCCGATGGACAGGCCGTGTTCGAGGATGAGTGGGCCGAGCAGCCACGGCGATCCGTGCGGGATCGACTGCTGTCGCTGCCGCGCCTGCACGGGCGATCACGCATGCGCCCGGGGCGGCTGGACCTGCCGCCTGCTTCGCGCTAGTCCGCCTCGCGCTGGCCAGCCCGGGTCAGGCAATCAGTGCCGGTGCCAGCGGGGGCGCCACAGCGGGTGGCATTGGCGCGGCCGGCGGCACCGTTGAGGACGCGCTGCCGATCCGCTCCACGATCAGGTCGAGCAGATCCTCGCGCTGGCGCGCATCGTGAATGTCGATCGAGTCGGTCTCGATGATCAGCACGTCGCTGTGGTCGTAGCCCGCCATCCAGCGCTCGTAGCGCCCTTCCAGCTCTGCGAGGTAATCGCCCCCGACTGAGGCCTCGATACCTCGTGAGCGCTCTGCAATGCGGCTTTGAAGCGTTTCTACGGAGGCGCGCAGGTAGATCATCAGGTCCGGCGGCGGCACCACGTCCACCAGCGACTCGTAGTGATCGCCCAGCACACGGTAGTCGTCGACATCGAGCAGCCCCTGGTCGTGCAGGCTTGAGGCAAACACGTGGAAGTGCTCGTAGATCGTGCGGTCCTGGATATTCAGGTGGGCCGACGAGCGGATCTCGCGGTGCTGCGAGAAGGCCTGGCTGAGGAAGTAGAACTGCGACTGGAAGCTCCAGCGCGCC
>CAYNNW010000088.1:0-7612 GCA_964398435.1 uncultured Gaiellales bacterium
CTTGGCCAGGTAGCGGATTGTGCGCATGTTGTGCAGGCTGTCCGCCAGCTTGACCAGGATCACGCGGTAGTCGCGCGCCATGGCCACGACCATCTTGCGGTAGCTCTCAATCTGCGCCTGCTCACGGCTGGTAAACGTGATCCGGGTCAGCTTCGTGACGCCATCCACGAGGTGCGCGACGGTCTCACCGAATTCCTGCTCGATCTCCTCCAGCGTGGTCTCGGTGTCCTCGACAACATCGTGGAGCAGCGCTGCCACGACGGTATCCTCGTCGAGCATCAGGTCCATCGCGATAATCGAGACCTGAAGCGGGTGGATGATGAATTCCTCGCCGGACTTGCGCTTCTGTGTTCCATGCCGCTCGCGGGCGAAGGTGAAAGCCCGCTCGAGTCGGTCAGGGTCAAGCGGCTGTGGCACGGAGCGTGCATGTTCCAGCAGCTCGTCGAGCATGACCTGCTCGTGTTCTCGTGGTGTCGCCTGCTCACTCATCGTTGCGCCTGATCATCGCAGCGGGGCCGGTCGGGAACCGGCCGCATCGTTGAGCGGGTCCTACCCCATGGTGAGCGGTTGCTCACCCGCCCCGACGTGCGATCGTCGAGTTCGTTCGATCGATGGTCAGCAATTGCCGGCGCTCCAGGTCGAGCAGTGCGTGCGCAACGGCTTCGGGCGGATGCAGCGTTCCGGATGGGGCCTCGAGCAGGGCCCGCTCGATGTCCACAGCCGATGCCGCGCCGCCGGCGGTGCCGAGCGCCCGCCAGGCGGTCCCCAGCAGCGCCCGTGTGTCGAGTCCGGCTGCGTGCACGGTTCGGGCAAATCGCAGTTCGCTGGCACCGAAGACAAGGTGCAGTGGACTGCCAACACTCGCCAGCAGCTGACGCTGATGGGCGGTCACTGGCGGATCGAGAACCACTGTCGAGGTGATCATTCCGGGGTCGAGCGTCGATGCGAGGCCCGCATCGAGTGCTCCGTAGTCCGCCAGAACGATGGCGCCACTATCGGGCTCGTCGCGGTCGACGAGCGGGGCAAGCCGACGTGCCAGCGCAGCAACGTCGCAGCGCGATGACGCCAGAACCAGTGACTCGATGCCCAGCCGTCCCGCCGACAGCGGGCCCTGAACCATGCCTCGACGGCGGGCAACGTCGGCACAGACCACCATGACCCGCTCGCCCGCGCTGGTCAGTCGTGCGATGTGCGCAAGCGCGCGGCCGCGATGCCGAACGTCGACGGTCGTCGGCAGTGCGAGCAGAGGCTCCAGCGTAATTTCGGGCAGCTGCTCGGCCGAGACACCGCGTTCGGAATCGGGCTGCTGCGCCGACCACACCGGGTCGATCACGCGCGCAACCGGCACGCGGTCGGGACATTCGACAGTGCAGCCAGTTGCGCAGGAATCGCCGGGCAGCGACGTTCCCTCATTGGCCACCGGGACCAGCTCCCGCAGCTCAACCTGGAGTGACTCACTGCCTCGAAACCGGTTGATCGAGACGGTGAAGGCAACGTCAACAAGCGAGCCGCTGGCCAGTGTGGCAGCCATCGCCCCCTTGCCAAAGGCAATCGCCGGCACCGTGGTCGAGCCAATCGCCAGCCCCAGACGCAAATGGGAGCCATCGCCGACAGTCGTGCACTTTTCGACGCGCGCTGCGGGCGCCAGCAGCAGCGGCCGCTCATTCGCTTCACCAAACGGTGCCATCGCTTCAATCTCGTGCACCAGATCGAGCGTGAGCTCGTCACCGGTCGCGACCGCGTCGATGCGAACGCGGCGGCCAGCCTGCCGGGCCTCGCCCCAGACCTCAGCCGTCGCCGTGGCAAACCGGTCGCGAAACTCCTCAACCTGACTGGGGTCAACGGACATTCCCGCCGCGGCCGTGTGCCCGCCCCAGCGAATCACCAGGTCGGAGCACCGCTGCATGATTGCGTGAAGATCACAGCCATCGGGAGCGCGCGCGGAGCCGCGCAGCACCGCACCGTGCTGCCCGAGCACCGCCACCGGCCGATGCCACTTCTCCACAAGTCGTGATGCGACGATTCCGGCAACGCCCTCGTGCCAATCGTCGCCCCAGAGAATCCAGCCGCCCGCATCACGCAGTGGTCCTGGCATCTCGGCAATCTGACGCTCGGCTGCAGCCAGCAGCTCGCGTTCCACTCGGCGCCGCTCGTCGTTCGCCTGGTGCAGGCGCGTGGCTGCCGCTGTGGCAACGGCGGGGTCCTCGGCACGCAGCATTTCGTAGGCGTCGTCGGCATCGCCCAGGCGTCCTACCGCGTTGATTCGAGGTGCCAGCCGGAAGGCGATGTCGTCGGGAGCAACGTCCCGCGCGTGAACCTTGCACGCCGACATCAATGCTCGAAGGCCGGGGCGCGACGTGCGGCGAAGTGCGGTGAGTCCGCGCCGAACGATTGCCCGGTTCTCGCCGTTGAGCGGCATGCAGTCGGCGATGGTCGCCAGGGCCTCCAGCTCGTGCCGGGAATCACCGCCGTCGTGGCCGAGGGCCTCGGCAACCTTGCCGGCCACGGCTGCGGCGCACAGCCACGGGAAGGGGTAGTCACTTGGTCGTGTGCTGCAGATGATGGCGTTCGGCAATTCGTCGGCCGGTTCGTGGTGGTCGGCCACGATGACGTCGATGCCGTGGCCTGCCGCATGCCGGACCGGCTCAACAGCGGTGATGCCGCAATCGACAGCGATGATCAGCCGGATGCCATCCAGGGCAAAGCGCTCGACCGTGTCGATACTCAGTCCATAGCCCTCACGGAACCGGCTCGGCAGAAACGCTCGGACATCCCCGCCCAGTGCCTCGATTGCCTCAACAAGAATCGTTGTGGAACAGACCCCGTCGACGTCGTAGTCGCCGTGCACCACGATGGGTTCGGCAGTGTCGATCGCCTGGCGGATTCGCGCCACTGCCTCGGACATCGCCCCCAGCTGGAGCGGATCGTGAAAGTCTTCCGCCACGGGCGGTGACGGATCAATCAGTTCGCGGGCCTCGGCAACGCTGCGAATCTGACGACGGGCCAGGATCCATGCAACAACCTCGCTACACGGCACCTCGGCCCGCAAATGCTCGACCAGCGCGCGGTCACACGGTGGAAACCAGAACTCAGGTGCGGCGGCGGTCGACACGATCAGCCATGGTACCGGCCGCAGCCGACGCCGGCGCTACACCCCTGCGGATGACGTTGACGACGTGTTGCTGTCGTCTGTCGTGGATTTCGCCCGGCGCTTGCTTCCGGTGCCCGTAATGCGCCGCTGCCACTCGGGTTCACGCTCCTTGACCCACGACAGAAGTGGTGCTGCGACCACGATCGATGAGTAGGCACCGACGATGATTCCCACGAGCAGCGCGAACGCGAAGTCCTTGAGCGTGGCTCCGCCAAAGAAGAACAGCGCCAGGATCGGCATCAGCACGACGAGTGTCGTGTTCAGCGATCGGACGATGACCTCGTTCAGTGATACCTCAACGATGCGAGCAAACGTTGCCTTGCGCAGGTCGTGCACGTTCTCACGCACGCGGTCGAAGACGATGATCGTGTCGTACAGCGAGTAGCCCAGGATCGTCAGCAGCGCGGCAACTGTTGCCGAGCTGAACTCGCGACCTGTCGCGGCGTATGCGCCGACCGCGATCAACAGGTCGTGCAACAGCGCGGCAAGCACCGGGATCGAGAACTTGAACTCGAATCGCGCTGAGATGTAGGCGACCTCAAGGATGAGGCTGAAGATGATTGCGAAAATAGCTCCCATCAGCACCTCGCGACCAAAGCTCGCACCGATCTCCTGTGAACTGAATCCGTTCTTCGGTACGCCGTACCGCTGGTCAAGTTCGTCGCGGATCGCGTTGGTTGCGCGCTGGCTGCGCTCGGCCTTGTTCGGAGCTGTCTTGCGCTGCCCCGAAGACGTGGACGACGCGTCGGCCTTGGCGGATGCGTTCTTGGCGGGAAGGAGCTTTTCCAGTCGGATTGCGTAGCCGGATCCGCGCTTCTTCACCTCACTGGCGCTTGCACCGGTTGGGTTCTTCGACTCGCTGATCGCCTGGATCGATGCGGTCCGGTACGCGGGGTTGACCGCTACAAGCGCGCTTCGGATCTGCTCGGGTGTCGTCTTCTTGTCCAGGCGGACGTCGATCTTTGTTCCGCCCTTGAAATCGATGCCCAGATTGAGCCGCTTGACTCCCAGCGTGCCGGCCATCGCAACCACTGCGCACGCCGTAAAGATGATGCAGCCGCGGCGGTAGGACGACCACGGCACACTGATGCGACGTTCCTTGCGCGACCCACCAATCGCCGCGCTCGAGTTCATCAGTCTGAGCCCCGCCATCAGTCCGAGCAGTGCCCAGGTCAGTGCGACAACGGTCATCATCGAGAGCGCCGTACCAATGCCAAGCAGGAGTGCGAATCCTCGAACAGATCCGGTTGCCAGAACGAACAGCACCAGGGCGGTAATGATCGTGACGACGTTGGCGTCGATGATCGTATGGATGCCTTTTGAAAAGCCGTCGCGGATGGCGGCCTGCACAGTTCGACCAGCGCGGTACTCCTCCCGAATTCGTTCGAAGATGATGATGTTCGCGTCGGCGGCAACGCCAATTGTCAGCACCATGCCGGCGATGCCCGGGAGCGTCATCGTGATCGGCATGCCGACGATCACGCCGTAGAAGGCGAATGCGAACACGGCCAGTGACAGGTCAGCGACCAGCCCGAGCAGGCGGTAGAAGAGGATCAGGTAGATCATCACCAGCGCGAGGCCTGCAGCTCCGGCCCACAGGCCCTGGCGCAGTGACTCCTTGCCCAGCGTAGCCGAAACCTGTGTCTTCGACAGGATCTCGAACCGCACGGGAAGCGCACCGGTGTTGAGCACCAGCGCAAGGCTTTCGGCTTCCTTGCGATCGTCCAGCCCCGTGATCTGTGCGCCCGATCCACGAATACCATTCGGGAATTGGCGGTAGTCGATGCTGGGAGCCGACTTGATCTCGTCATCCAGCACGATCGCAAATTGCTTGTTGCGTCCTGCGAGTGCACCGGCGCGCGCAATGTCCGCCGTGACGTCGCCGAACTTCTTGCCGCCCTTGCGTGTGAACTGAATGCCGGTGGCCCAGCCGCCGCCCTGATCTGTCTGGGGCGTTGCCTGCCGAATCTGGTTGCCTGCGAGTGCCGGCTTGTGCTCGATCAGCAGCCAGACACCCTCCTTGCGGTTCAGCTTGCCGGCCTCGTCCACGGTCATCGGCAGATAGTCGGGATTGCCGCGAATCATCCGCTCGCCTGGCGGAACGAGCATGGTCTTCCAGCCCTTGGGGAGTTTCTTGCCCGGAAGGTCGCGCACGAGATCCTTGACGCTTGGAGCCGGTCCGGCCTTCATCTTCTGGGCGTCGTCAAACAGGTAGTACTGCTCGTCGAACAGCGTGTCGTCTTTCTTGTACTTCTTCTGGGCCTTTGCAAGCTCTTTCTCGGCCCGCTCCTGGTTCTTGGTCAACAGGTTCCACGGGGTGCGATATGCCTTGCTCGAGCTGATCCGCTCTTCCAGGTCGTAGAAGAACAACTGGGCGGTGGATCCGACGACCTTGACGGCCTCATCGGGGTTCTTGATACCGGGCAGCTCAATTGCGATCTGGTCCTGCCCCTGGGTGCGGATCTCAGGTTCGGCAACACCGAGTGCGTCGACGCGTTCGCGGATGATCGTCACCGACTTGGTCAGGTCCTCCTGCGTGACCTTGCGACCCTTTGGCGGTTTCGCCTGAAGCACGATCTCCAGCCCACCCTGCAGGTCCAGGCCGAGGCGAATTGCGTTGTAGTAGCCAACGAGAAACGTCGCACCCATGACGAGCGTGACGAATCCGAGCATCACGAGGTGCGAGCGCGAACGGGACATACCGCGGAATCTACCGACCGCGTGGGACGCGCGCCAGCCGATTGGCTACGCCCGTGTTGGATGCCCGTATCCGGGGGTCAGGCGCTGACGGTGCCGAGAGCGGGTCCGGCAACCTGTTCGGATCCCTGCTGCTGCGGAGTAGCCGACCATGGTGTCGACCTCTGGAAGGCTGCCTGCTGGGCGCCGAGCGGCGTATCAGGGCGTCGCGGGCGAGGAATTGAAGTGCGGATGTCTTCGCCGGATACCGGAATCACCTCGGGCGGGCGTGCGGGCGCCGGAAAGCTGGACGCCGGTGCGGGACCGCTCGTCGCGACCTCGCCACTGTGGACGAACATTCGAGCCACTGGAGTTGGCACGGCGCGCACCTGGTCTGCCACCTCACGGGTCTGCACCTGCGGTACGGGCTCGGGGGTCATCTGGTTGACCGGTGGCGTGTCGATCGCCACGAGTGGTGCCGTGGCACGCCGGATCTCCTCGGCGAGTTCCTCGCGCTCGCGATGCGCGCGCTCGAACGTGCGAACAAGTTCCCGGTCGAGTCGTACTGCCTGCCCCATGCCTTCGGGGGGATGCGAATGGGCGCGGGACGGCTGCGGCGCGGTCTGTTGCTGCGGTGTCGGGGACAGCGCCGGCTGGATCACGGCCGGTGCAGAGTGCTGCACGTATTGCGGTGGCTGCCCATATGGCTGCTGCATCGGCTGCGCGTGGTTCTGCGGCGAGATGTACTGCTCCGGCTGGGCGTACGTGGGATGTGGTTGCTGCTGTTGCACGTACTGCTGCGGCTGGGAGTACATCGGCTGCTGCTGGCTGTACTGCTGTGGAGCAGGCGCGACCGCCTGGTACTGCACAGGTTGTGGCGCGACCGGCATGCTGGGCATCACCTGCGGCTGCAGTGTCCCGTGGTGCACGGGTCGGTTCTGGTCAAAGTGCTGAGCGGCCGGGCGAGCGGTCTGCCGCTGCGGAAAACCGGCCAGGACATTCGGAACCGGTGGCAGGTTCAGCGGTCGTCGCTCGATCGGCGCCGGGACTGCATATGGGCGCAGTGCTGGTCCGGACTGTGCGGGTCGAGCCCATGACGGCGGCTGGCCATATGGTGAGGTCAAGCCGTACTGCTGGGGTGGAGGCTGATGTTGTGGCTGATGCGGAAATTGTGGCAGCTGCTGGCCCCACGGTTCGGGCCGACTGACCTCGATGTGCTGTGGTGCGGCGTACCCGAGCTGGGGTGGCGCGGGGGCCACCATCGGCTGGGCGACTGGCTGCTGGTGCTGCTGCTGCTGGTGCTGCTGCTGGTGCGGCTGGTGCTGGTTGTGCATCGGGCTGCTCCGTGTGGGGGGATTGCTGGCAGATGAAGTCGTGGGGCCGCTTGTCAGCTTGCTGGCGATCGCTGAGCGGGCAACGGTTGTCGTCGACCCGGCAGTGAATTCAACGTCGACGGTCTCATGCCCAACGGCGCTGACGGTACCGATCAGACCACCAACGGTGAGGATGTGATCGCCTGGAACGAGCGACGCAGCGATCTGTTCATGACTGTCGTGCATGCGTCGCTGAGGTCGCACGATAAGCAAATACCATGCGGCCGCCGCCATTGCCAGAAATACCAGGACCTGAATCACCCCGGCCTACGTCCTCCACGTCTGAGATCTGTCCGTATCTGTTTGTCGGGGCAATGCGCAGCAAATGTCTCACCAGACGGACGATTGGCCGGCGAAATAACAACGGGCCCGCTGGTGGCGGGCCCGTGTATCAGGACAGGTGAGCGGCCGT
>CAYNNW010000089.1:0-7583 GCA_964398435.1 uncultured Gaiellales bacterium
CGCTCCTGACGTCAGGAGCGGGGGGCCATTTCTGTCTTCAGGACAAGGTCAAGCGTATCGACGTGCGATTTCGCATCACACGCATGCAAGCTACGTCCGCCGCGTCGGTGTGCCCGGCAGTGGCAGCACTGGCGTACGGCGGTACAGCCCTCGTTTTTGTGTGCACGCGTTACAGGTCAGTCATCGCACGCGTCCATAGGCAGACAAACGGGCCGACCGGCTGGTACGCCTGGTCGACCCGTTGTCATCTGTGCGTCACCGCGACGCACAATCGGTCGTCATACACTCTGTTCCGCGTCCCCCGCGGGATCAGAATGCCTGTTGGCTGAAGTACGTTGCACCTTGGGAGGTGTGACCTGCTTCAGCGGCGACGGTGCTCCCCACCCACCACGCCAGATCGACGCCCGAAACTCAACCCGTGTAGCGCGATCGAACACCGACCGCCTGCCACGCATCATTGACAGCCTGGAACTCTCGGCTCGATGGACCGAACAGTTCTGCGGCCGACTGCAGTGTTGCACGCGCTGCGCCGGCATATCCGGACTGTGGTCCGAGGTGCTCGGTCAATGCCTGATACCAGATCTTGCCCATCTTCTCCCGGCCGACCTGGCCCGCTACCTTCACGGCAGCAAGGCTTGGAATCCCTGACAAGTCATGCACGTCGTACGATGACGACGGCTCTGTCAGTTGCTTCATGTGCGAAAACTTCGGGCGTTCCAGATCGCGCAATCCATCGCCCGGAGTTCCGGGGGTGAAGACGTCTTCACCGATCAACCAGTCGTCCTTGTCGATAACCGACGCGAGCACGTCGGCGAATGACTCGTTGACGCCACCCTGCTGACCTTCGTAGCGGAGGTTGACCTCCGAATCAACAACGGCATGGGTGATTTCGTGCGCGACGACGTCGAGGGATGATCCGAGCGGCGCAAACGTTCGACCGTCGCCGTCACCGAGATAGATCCCGCCTCGGGTGCGGTCCCAGAATGCATTGTTCATCGGCTGGCCGGGCGTGTCCTGGTAGTGAACAACGACTCGCATCGGAGTTCCCTTGCCGTCCCAGCCTTGGCGCTGGAACCGCTCAAGCAGCTGTTCTGTCACCGTCTGGGCGTTCTGAAGTGCCTGTCGCGCCACGGGATCGTCAATCTCACGGGGATTCGATGACACGGCCACATCGTCGCCGGATGTCGCATCAAAGATCTGCACGAGTCCAGTCGATGCGGGCGGCGCCGGTTGGGAGCCGGGCTTGGCTGCGAGTGGCAGCGGCGGCACGGCCATGGCGGCCGGTGCGCTGTTGATTGCCGGTCCCCCGACCCCTCGTACAGGTGATGGCGCAAGCGTCATGTAGGTCTCCCCTGGTGCTCCCTCTACAGCCACCCTCATGGCTGACCGGTCCCTCTCCGGTGAGTGGATACTTACGCCTGGGATCTGGCGTCGTCAAGCAGGGCGATTTGACTGAAAAATGACCAACAAATGACGCAGTTGTCCGAAGGATATTCGGAGGTATTCAGCCGCCAGCGTCAGGGGGTGTCGTCATCGAGATCGAACAGGTCAGACATGTTCTTGATTCGACCTTGGATTCGCGCTCGAATCTCCGCTTCACGCTCGCGCAGCGCGGTTCGCTCGCGATCGTCAATAGAGTGGGTGGAACGGGGCAGCTCAGCAGGCGCTGGGGGTGCTTCAGCTTCAGCCTCAGCTGCCGGTGTGGGTTCCGGCAGGGCTTCGGCCTCTTCAGTGGCCACCGACTGTTCTGCATGGTCTGCAACGACTTCAGGCTCAATGACCGCACGCTCGACGGCGACAGGCTCGATTCGAGGAGGAGCGGCCAGCGAAGCCTCGGCGGGCGACGGGTCCTTGCGAGGTGATTCGACCTCAGGGGCCTCGACGGTCGCGTCGTCCACGATCGGTGCCTCGGCTGCGGGTGCATCGGTCACTGGTTCTTCAGCCGCTGGTGCCGCAGGTACCGGTGCGATGCTGGATGGTATTTCCACCTCTCTTGCGACATCAGTGGGTGCAGATTCGTTGGACGAGTCTCCGGGGCCGTCATCCTGCAGGTCGGCCGCAATCGGCGGTGACATACCGTGTTCGTCTGCAGCGTCGCTGGCATGCAGGTTGGGCTCGGCCGCAGCGCCGTCCACGGGTGGCTCCGGCACTGCTTCTGGCGACGTGCTGGTCGGGCTGATTGCATCGGGTGATGTCTGGATCGATGTCGGGGGTGCAGCGTCCTCGGTTGGCGTGTGTCCCGGAAAGGTTGAGGACACGAAGGGGGAAGTCGGTGCGGCCGATGTGTTGGTATCCACGACCGGAGGCGCTTCGATCCCATCGGCAACGTGCAGGTCCGGAGCTGTCTCGGCGGCTGGTGCCTGGGCCACAGCATCATCCTGCTGATGCTTCCGTCCAAACCAGCGGCGCTTCTTGCCTGATTCGGGCGGGGAAACGGGTGTTGCTGCTGGAGCGCCATACGCGTCTGGTGCTGGCTGCGACGTGGCACCGGGAGTTGTTCCCGATTTCTTGGCCTGCTTCTCGGCCTTCATCCGCGCCTTTGCCCGCTTCTTTCGATCCGCCTTGCTGAGTGGTTGCGGCGATTGACTCTCGGGTGGCGTGTTGTTGTCAGCTGCCATGGGGGTGCTTCCCTTCGGAGGTTGTAGTGACTCCAGCTGCGGAGAATCGCTGGCCGAGCTGGCGGTCGAAATCGGTGTGGGCGACGTCATTGGTGAGGTCTGGGGTGTCACAGCGGGCGGCGGTCCCGGCATTGTTGCGGCGGGTGGTTGCAGCGCCGGCGTAACGGTAACAGGGGCAGCGATTTCAGAGGATCGGCGTTCCACAGGAACCGGGGCAGCAGCAACCGGGAGTGGTGCGGCCGCGACCTGCTCAGGTTGCGCCAGTATCGGAGCGGCAGGCAGACCCGGCGCTGGCGAGATTGCCGGAGCGTGTGCGCTCGAACTGGCCTGTGTTGCGACCAGCGGAGGTGCGGGGGCGGTGCCGGCACCTTCCTGGGCTCGAAGTGCGCGTCGTTCACTCACCCGCTGGCGTTCTGCAGCAATTCGCTGGAGTGTGCGGCGGACCTCAGGAGGCAGGGAACCGGGTTGTTGCGTGCGCAAATCGATCGGCGTGCCACGCCGACCGCTGAACTTCCAAGCCGGACGCAATGCCGACTCCGTCTCGTTGTCTTCCCCGCTTCGACCCATCTCGTCAGTCCGTGCGCCATCGGCGCCGGGATCACCCGCCGCGAGTCTGTGCGTGCGCGTACGCGCGTGCGACGGAGCGTCCACACCTCGGTGCTACCCCGAAGTGGGCAGGTCCACGCACGCCGCCCGACACGACCGTGCGCGATGTGGCACAATCCACCGTCTCAGCCATCCTGCCCGGGATCATCGACCTCAATTGGTTGGTGCGGCCGGGCCTCACACGAGTCCAGAGGAGGCAGCGGTTTTATGGCTACCGCATACGAATTGATGTTGCTGACAGGTGCCGAGCTCGAAGAGTCCGAGCGGGCATCGATCATTGAGCGGGCCCAGAAGATCGTCACCGATGGTGGTGGATCGTGGGATACCGTGGACGATTGGGGGCGCCGCCGCCTGATCTATCCCATCGAGAAGAAGGAAGAGGCGTGGTACTCGCTTCTGTACTTCAACTGCGATGGTCCGACACTTGATGAGGTCCGGCGCGTGCTTCGGATCACCGAGGGTGTTGTCCGCTTCATGGCGGTTCACCGCGTTCCGCCCGTGCCACAGGATTTCATCGAGCACGTTGCTGCGTCCGCTCAGGCAGATGCCGAGCGCCGGGAGCGAAGCCGATCCCGCCGTGGAAGCAGCCGCTGAGCCCGATACGATTACCTGATCGATCTGACCACCCACTGCTGCGAAGGAACCCCTGATGTCTGACCTGAATCGTGTCACTCTTGTCGGCCGACTGACCCGTGATCCGGAAGTCCGCTATACCTCTGGTGGAATGCCGATCGTGCAACTCGGCCTGGCAGTGAACGGCCGGCAGAAGGACGCGAGCGGACAGTGGACAGAGAAGCCCAACTTCTTCGACGTGAAGCTGTTTGGTGAGCGCTTCGAGCGACTTGCACAGCACCTGGAGAAGGGGCGTCGCGTCGGAGTCGACGGTCGACTCGAGTGGAGCTCGTGGGAGACCGACGGTCAGAAGCGATCAAAGGTGGAGATCGTTGCGAACGAACTCCAGTTCCTCGACGGTCGCGGCGACGGTGACGGATCGGGACAGCGATTCCAGCAGCGGGCAGCCGCACCGGCAGGTGGGCAGGATGGAGCTCCCGACCTTGCTCCTGACATGCGCGACTTCCAGCCCGTCGGTGCAGCAGCCGACGATGACGACATTCCATTTTGACCGAACTGAATTCGGAGGATCCGAACAATGGCACGAGACCGCACACCACGGCGCCGCGGGCGCGACGAAGGCAAGACGAAGCGCGATTGCGCATTTTGCCGCTTCGACGTCGAGCAGGTTGATTACAAGTACACGGCAGGCCTGCGCGCCTTCGTATCGGAGAAGGGGCGCATCCGCTCGCGCCGCGTGACCGGTCTGTGCCGCCGACACCAGAATCAGGCGTCGGTTGCAGTGAAGCGTGCGCGACAGATCGCACTGCTTCGCTACGTTGGCCAGCAGTAGGCCTGCAGCTGGTGGGTGACGACCCACAACCAACACCGCCCGTGACTCCCACATCGCCGCGTGGGATCGGCGGTGCACTTGCGGCAACGGTGATTGGATTCCTCGTTGCAGTGGCCCCGACCGGCATCGGTTTGTTTCTGCTGCCCGTTGCGCCGCTCCCACTCGCTGCCCGGCACGGTCACGGACGCAGCCGCGCATTGCAGGTGATTGTCGCCGCCGTGGTCGGAATTGCGGCTGCAACAGCAGTGTCCACGTTCACTCCAACGGGTCGTATCGCCGCGGCATGTCTGGCTGTCCTGCTCACCATCATCTTTCCGATGGTCGTAATGCCGCGGTTCACGAGCGAACCCCGACGCCAGATCGCATTCGTCGCTCTCATGGCGATCTACTTCGTTGCGGTCATCTCGCCGCTGCTGGCAGACGGACTGCTCACTCATCCGCACCGTGCCGGGCGTGCCGCCGCACAGCGCGTTGACAAGGAGTACTTCGGTCCTATCGAGCGTCGGTGCGATGACACAGGGTTGTCGGACACGGAGTGGGCGCTTCGCAGCTGCGACAACCTGACCTACCAGAAACCGGTTCGCCGGTTGTTGCGGCATCAGTTGCCTTCACTGGCCGCTGCGGGGGCCGGAATACTCGCGCTGTTGATGGCCCTGGTCGGACATCGGCAGCTCCGCAGGGTTTCAGGTCGCTCAGGCGGCATTCCTGTTCCGTCGGTCGCTGAATTCACGGTTCATTGGTCGACGTCGTACCTGCTAGCGGCTTCGGTGGCCGCAGTGTGGATTGGTGGCAGGGTCGGAGGCGAGTCCGGGGCGCTGATCTCGGGTGTTGGTGTAGGAATCGCCGCAACGATCGGGCTTGCCCTGACACTTCAGGGAGGTGCGGTCGTCATCTGGGCAATGCGCCGATTCAACGTTCGAATCTGGCTGCGCGTGGCCATCTGGATCCTGCTGCTGATGTCCGCGACCGGTGTGATTCTGATCGGCTGCATTGGTCTGATTGAACAGGGAGCTCGCCTTCGGGACCGCGAGACGCGTAGAATGAACGGTCGGTCGGGAGACGACGGAACGTAATTGCTGCCCCGGTGACCGATCCGGGCCAGGAAAGGACTCAATATGCAGGTCATTCTCAAGAGTGATGTCGACCACCTCGGATACTCGGGTGATGTCGTCGAAGTTCGCCGTGGCTATTGGCGCAACTTCCTGCGCCCCCGCGGACTCGCGGAGCGGGCGACCAGTGAGCTTGTTGCAGAGCAGGCAGAGCGCATGGAGCGCCGACGCGCAGCCGAAGCTCGGAACGAGGAAGAGGCTCGTGAACTGCAGGCACTGCTGGCCCGCACGAGTCTGACGATCGAGGTGAATGCTGGTCCGCAGGGCAAGCTGTTTGGCTCGGTCGGACCGTTCGATGTCGCCCGTGCACTGGAGTCGACGCGACGGATCCGCATTGATCCGAAGCGGGTCAAGCTGGACGAGCCGATCAAGGCGGTCGGAACCTTCATGGTGCCAGTCGACCTGCAGCATGGCGTCGTGGCAGAGATCTCAACCCTGGTGGTCGCTCGCGAGAACAGCGAGATCACGTTGGAGATGATCGAGGGCTACGAGGAGGAGATGGCGGCCGAGGCAGCAGCAGCCGCTGCGGCCATCGAGGCATCGATTCCAAAGCCCGCCGAGGACGGCGAGCCGACCGAGGAAGCAGCGGAGAACGCTGCCCCAGCTGACGGCGCCGAAGTATCTGTAGAGGCCTGATCATCGGCACCCCGGTGGTCGACGGCACACTCTTCACCACGGCGGTACAACGGTGAGTACAACGCCCGGTACACGATCATCGGGGTCTGCGGCCCATACGGGCGAGCGACAGTCGCGACGTGGAGGCGGGCGCGAGCGCCAACCGGCTGACGCGTCGGAACTGTCGAAGCACCTGCCCCCGCAGAATCTGGAAGCTGAGGAGGCAATCCTCGGTGCAATGCTCGTATCGCGCCGCGCCATCGACGCAGCCACCGATCTTGGTCTGCGGGCGACTGACTTCTACCGGCCGGGCCACCGCGCAATTTTCGATGTCATTACTGACCTTGCGGGCCGCGACCAGGTCGACGAACTGACAGTTGTCAGTGAGCTGCGTCGAACCGGTCGTATCGATGAGGTTGGCGGTGCAGTCGCCGTGATGTCACTTGCTGAGCGGGTGCCGTCAGTTGCCAATGCCCGGGCATACGCCGAGGAAGTCATTACGCAATCGACCAGGCGTCGACTCGTTGAAACGGGATACGAGATCGCGCGAATCGGCTACGAGGATCCCGACGAACCGGCCCGGCTGGTCGACCATGCGGGATCACTCGTCACGGACCTTGCGCAGCAGCGGGAGGTCAGCGACTTTGTTGAAGCTGCCGATCTGCTCGGTCCGATCTACGACGAGATCACCGAGCGGGCCGAAGCCGGCGGCACGACACGTGGGCTTCCCACCGGGTTTGTCGACTTCGACAAGATGACCGGTGGGCTACAGGATTCGAACCTGATCATTCTCGCCGCCCGTCCCGCAATGGGTAAGACGAGTTGGGCTCTGAACGTAGCCGAGTGGGTGACCATGCGCGAGCGCAAGCCCGTCGCGCTGTTCAGCCTCGAGATGGATGCCAAGGACCTTGCCGTTCGAATCATGTGCTCGGTGGCAAAGGTCGACCAGAAGCGGATTCGTGTTGGCACCCCCAGCGAGCAGGACTGGCCGCTGCTTGTGGACGCCGTCGGTCGACTGATGCAGACAAAAGGACTGCTGCACATCGACCAGAGCTCCTCGCTGACACCGATGGAGTTGCGCAGCAAAGCGCGACGGCTGCACTCACGGCTTCGCGACCAGGGCGGCCTTGGGCTGATCATCATTGACTACATGCAGTTGATGGATGCCGGCAAGCGTGCCGAGAACCGGCAGGTTGAGCTCGGAGACCAGCATGTGGCCGGCCTCGTGGA
>CAYNNW010000090.1:0-6678 GCA_964398435.1 uncultured Gaiellales bacterium
CCTCTGCCCCTACTGCGGCGTAGGCTGCCAGCTGACCTACCGCGTCCGCGACAAGGCCGGAAACACCGCACTACGCCGCGCAATCATCTGGCGACGCATCAGCCTCAGCCACCCCATCAAAAACCGTGACCTACGACTCCACACCACACACGGCACCACATTCACACCCAACCAACGCGTCATCCACAAAGTCTTCGGATGGGACCCCTGGTACGGCCACGAAGCAGAAACAGCCACCCTCGTCCGCGAAGTCGAATGGCGCCTCCGACGCCTCAACTACCTCTCCGTCGTCTACCACTCAAACGGCCAAATCAACATCCCACTCATCCGCGCCACCCAACACTACCAACGCGACCACAACATCCCCCCAATCGCCACCATCGGCCCACAAACCCGCGCCCAACTCGACAACGACCTACGCAACATCACACCGTAGGTCGCTAGCAGCCGGGGTTGGCAATCTTGGCTGCCGATACTGAGAAGAAGCGCGGACGATACGTATCCACGTCCGCGGCAGCCGCCCAGAATCCTTTGTTGTAGTTGGATGAAAACAGCACCCGTCCGCCATCATTGAATTCGGGATGGGCAACGGTGTTATAGGGCAACTGTCCGGGAACGACGTCGGCGATGTCCATGATCTTGCACGCGGTCGACCAGGGGCCCCATGGCTTGGGCGCCGTTCGAACGTACAGGCCGCGGTCCTTGGCCATGCCACAGAACTGCGCCTGGGTCACCAATGAATATCCGACTGCTGTCTTCAGCACGCTGAACTGTGAGCACGTTCCCGTCGTGATCGGCGCCGCATAGTTCGCGATGCGCGACCATCCGGTTCCGGTCCAATACTCACGCGCGCCATGAACGAACTTGCCGACCGGAACGCGCTGCACGAAGACATCCCGGCCAATACTGCGACTTCGAGTGCCGAAGATGTATGTGTGCTCGGCTCCCCGATACTGCCCTGTTCCCCAATCAATCGGAGAATCTGCGTTCGGCACCGAGTGATAACTGACGATCGATTGATCCGACGTGCGCATCAGCGCAATGCGATTGCCGACGAAGCTGTAGCCACCTCCGTCGTTGGTTCGAAAGCGCGCCAGCATGACCTTGATATAGCGGCCTTCCTGCACGCCATTTCCGGGCCAGTACCAGTCGTGGTTCGTGGAGGTACCGGCAGGAATCCACGTGCCGCGGGTCACGTCGCCGTATTCATCAGCACACTCATAGAGCGTTGTCATCGCGCGGCCGCGCTGAATAACGACGCTGTTCCGCAGCATCCGTGAATCCGAGATGATCTTGCCATCGGCATTGGCACGTCCGACGAACGTGTCGCCGAACATCCACATCGTTCGTCCCGACCCAATCGGAACCGAAATTGTGGCATCAGACGCAAGCCAGCCGGGTCCGCGACTGGTGAACATACGGGTAAACGCCGCCGGGTCGGTCGCCGCGGTGCCAACGTCACTGGCCGTCCGCGTAATCGATGCGTCGAACGGACTGGCCGACGCGCCACACGGGAGCTGTGCTGCAGACGCCACCCCGGGCCACATCGAACAGATCAACGCCCCACACACCACGGCCAGCAGTGTGCCGAGAGAAAGCCGGGCGTGGCGATCCGCTCTGCGAGAGCACGCGGAGCGAGCGCGGAATTGACGGCGTGACGGCTTGATATCGGCGGCATCCATGTACCCAGCAGACCATGGCCGCATTGAAAGATATGTTCCCGCGGGAACATTTCCACGAATTCAGCGGTCAGGCCGCCTGCTGCCCCGGATGTTCGTTGATCAGCGCGTCACGATGCAGCCGCTGTGAATCAAGCACCCGCAACAGTGCCGACACGACTCGACCATCGAACTGGCTGCCGACATTGTTCGTCAGCTCAGCCCGCGCCTCGTCCTCACTCATTGCGGTCGAGTACGAGCGGTGGCTGGTCATGGCATCGAACGCGTCGGCAACCGCAAGGATCCGTGCCTCGAGTGGAATCTGCTCGCCCGCCAGCCCATCCGGGTAGCCGCGACCATCGGGACGCTCGTGGTGCCTCAGTACCCACAAACGAACGTCGCTGAAGCGCACGTCCTCCAGCATCGTTGCGCCCGTTACCGGATGCATCTTGATCTGCTCCCATTCAGCATCATCAAGCTTGCCGGGCTTGTTGAGAACCGCATCTGGCACGGCGAGCTTGCCGATGTCGTGCACAAAGCCAGCCAGGCGAACCCGGTCGGCATGTCGCGGATCCAAGCCCAGCTCCTGTGCGATTGCACCGGCGTAGCCCGCCACACAGCGCGAGTGCTCGCCCGTGTATGCGTCCGCTTTCTCAAGCGACTCAAGAAGCGCCATCAGTACGGGCGACGAATCAGCAGCGGCATCATGCAACGCCGCTTCAGCTTCGATCACCGCTTCGGCCAGGCGCGCATCGAAAACCGTCACCCGATTGCGCCCAAATGCCTTTGACGCATAGAGCGCCTGGTCAGCACTGCGCAACAGCTCATCGACTGTCGTTCCATGGTGCGGCCATGACGCCACCCCCAGACTGATAGTCACGTCGGCCGGGCAGTCGACAAATCGCTCCTCAACCAGGACGCGGAATCGCTCTGCGACCCGCTGTGCAGCTGCAAGCCCAACTTCGGGCAGGACCACAGCGAACTCCTCACCCCCAAATCGCGCAACGATGTCCGTCTGTCGCTGTGAACCACCAAGGATGTTGGCAATCTCCACCAGCACGTCATCGCCGAGGTGGTGACCGTGAACGTCATTGATCTGCTTGAAGTGGTCCGCATCCAGGAGCAGCACTGAGATATCACGAACGTGCCGCTCGGCTCGCGCAAGTTCTGCTTCGAACCGCTCGTGCATTGCACGCCTGTTGAGCACGCCGGTGAGCGGATCGGTTCTGGCCGCGGCAGCGAGCTGCACGATCAGCCGTGACGACCTGAGCTTGCCGGCGCTCACCACGGATCCGACTGCAATGAGCGTCGCCGTGACGAGCCCCCACCACGTCAGCACGTCACCAACTGTTCCTCTGGTGGTCAGCAATCCCGCCAGCAGCGACAGCGAAATCAGGACGTTGACCAGGACCGCGCGATCCAGGGACAGCAAATAGAACGATCCGATATTGATCCAGAGATAGAAGAGGAGCTTCGGACTCGAGACGTCTCCGTCGACCACCACGCCAACCGACAGTGCGGTCGTTCCCAGAATTGTGGTCCACATGAACCGTTCGGGTGTGTATCGAAAACCCGACACGCGCATCCAGACGCCAAACGCAAGGAAGAACAGCGTCAATGGCCATTGATACACGGGAACGGTGGCAACAGCTTCCTGAATGGCCAGGGCAACCAGGCCGGCTCCGGAGCCTGCGATGAACAGCCACGGAAATACGCGCGATGCGAACATCACGTGACTCGAATTCTCGTCGGCGCGAACGGCAGCTGCCTGCTGCTGAAGCTCCGCATCTGTGGGCATGCGTGGGCGCAATTCGTACCTCGTACGAAGTTCTGCTGGAGCTTGTATCGGCTGAATTGCCTCAAAAGTTGAGGCCAAATGCGGTACGTGCAGGTTTCGTCGCCCGACGGTGTTGGACGTTGTGGGGAATGGATGTCCGATCCTGGGGCGGTGTGCGCCCGATGACAGCGATCGGAATGAGGACAGACAATGATGCACGTGACGTGGGCGACACGCGTTCGACGGCTGGCAACGGTGCTGGGCGCGCTGACAGCAACGCTTGTGCTGCTGGCAACTGCGCCATCGGCGCATGCCGCTGCGGGCGGCAATGGCAATGGCAACGGCACCGGCAGCGGAAACGGCAACGGTGGCGGAGGGACGAAGGTCACGATCTGCCACCGCACCGCATCGTCGTCGAATCCCTACGTCAGAATTTCGGTGGATGAGAGCGGCCTGAACGGGCACGGCGACCACGAGGGCGACATCATTCCGGCACCGGCAAACGGATGTCCTACTGCCGAGGACGGTGGCTCAAGCGGTGGCTCAAGCGGTGGCACGGACGCGGGCACCGGCACGGGCACGGGCGGTGATTCGGGGAGCGGGTCCGAACTTCCAACCGGCGACGGCTCCGGCCTGGACGGGGTGATCGGGCCCTGCTGCACGGGACCCGACGCGGGTGACGGTCCGAATGACGACACCGTCCCGCCGACAAGCACACGTCGGTGCACCTCAACGTCCCCCTCAACGATGTACGCAAGCGGCTGGTACGCGGTCACAATTCGCTCGTGCCGCGGATCGCGTGTTCGCATCTACGGCGACCCGCTCGTGCGAACGTTTCTGCCAGGGATGTTCGCGCCGGTGACCTTCGGGGTCGGATACGGGCCACACTCCTCGTCCCTGCATGGCGCAACCGTCAGTTGGGATACCGACGCAACCCGACGCCGCGTCATCACGCACCTCACCGTCCAGCGCGGTGTGCAGAGCGTGACGATGCGACCATTTGCGTTCCAGCAGGCAGGCGATCGTCGCGTGGTCGAGGTGCCACTGACCGATGCACAGGTCAAGCTGCTTGCACGCGACCTGTGGAGCTGCCGCGGGAATCCGATGCTGCCGATCAGCTGCCGCTCACACGAGACGCGGCAGCCCGCACACAGGAGCGGGCGCCAGTGACCTGGCGCCGCACCTCTACCTGAGTGTCAGCTTCCGACGACAGTGCCGGGCGAACGCTCGATCGTCGACTTGAGGTCGCCACTGTCGCAGCGTCGCGTTGTGGTGAAGTGCACACCATCGGGGCGAGGCATTGCCGAGACAATCGGACAGCGCTGGCGCAGCTGGAGCTTCTTGGACAACGTCAGGCGCCATCCCTTCCACTTGCCGTTGGCTCCGATCGTGTTGAACCAGGCGTAGCCGTTCCACGACGACATCTGGACCCACATCCACTGCCCCATATAGTCGCCCTGCTTGTCAACGTGCTTGATCCACTGGCTCCCGGCGGGCTCCCAGTTCGTCATGTTGATCTGCGAGTCGGGAGTTCCCGCCTTGCCAACGGACGCCGCCGGAATGACGTGCAGCCACCCCCACCCCTGGTAGTGCGGGAATTGATCGACCGTGCCGCGGCAGTATTCACCAACGCAGTTCATGTACGAGCTGTTGCCGTGATGCGCCGATGCGGTTGTTGGCACCGCAAGCACGATCAGCGTCATTGCAGCCAACAGAATTGTACGCAGACCCGTTACAGGTCGTGGGAAGTTCTTCGTCATTGCTCGTCCTCTTCCTGGTTGGTTCGACGCACCCTGTATTTGCGTGACCACCTTGCGAGCCAACCGAGTCCCGTCGGTTGTATGGCCCGTCAGCCTGCCGTTACCTTCACTGAACATCGCTTTTGCAGATCCGTCAATACTGCTGGGAGCTGCGTGCAAAGCGTGAGGATTGCGCGGACGTCGCCCAAGGTTCGGGCGGGCGCGGCCGATGGGTCGTCTGTGACGTTCATGACGAGCACGCCCGGCCACACGCGCAGACGTACGTGCGCGCGAACGATCGCGCCGTCGCGCACTGGTTGGCGGAACGCCTCGGCAGCGATACTGCTCGGACTGGTCGTCCTCCTTGCACTGTCCGCCGGCAGCGCGAGTGGATCGACCTTTCCGATGTCCACACCGGATTCCACCGCACCGGCGGCAGGCTCGGCCGGCCGCGCGATTGGCGCACACGACTCCGGCGCACCGGCGATTGGTGCCCTGGGGCTCGAAACAGCCGGGCTGGGAGATCCGACCGCATCCCTGGCGATCGTTGACGCAGCAACCGGCGGCGTATCGCAGTCGTTTCCCGACGTCACGGGGACGGTGACGGCGGTCGAGGCTGACGGCTCAGGCGGCTGGTATATCGGCGGCACATTCACGGATGTCGCCGGTACTGCGCGAACCAATCTGGCCCACGTACAGTCGGACGGATCGGTCGACAGCGGCTTCAACCCCGCTCCTGATGCGGCTGTGGCTGCCCTCGAACTGTCGGGATCAACCCTGTATGTGGGTGGATCGTTCACCTCGATCGGCGGGCAGGCCCGGGCATCGATCGCCGCCCTGGATACCACCACGGGGCTGGCAACGAACTGGAATCCATCGTCCGCGGGAGGGGACGTCGCAACCATGCTGCTCAGCGGCTCGACGCTCTACGTCGGCGGAGCGTTTACGACGATCGGCGGTGCAGCGCGAAACCGGATCGGCGCGCTGGATACGACCGTCAACACCAACAACGCGACGGCATTCAATCCGGGATCGTCATCAACCGTCTATGCCCTGGCGCTGAATGGCACGACCCTGTACGCCGCCGGATCGTTCACAACTATCGGCGGGTCGTCCCGCGCCCGGATCGCAGCCCTCGACACCACGCTCGCAACCAACAATGCCACCGCATGGGATCCGTCTGCAAACGGAACCGTGCGCAGCATTGCGCTCGACGGTACAACCGCATACCTGGCCGGGTCGTTCAGTGTGGCGGGCGGCTCCGTACGTCCCGCACTGGCGGCTCTGGATACAACGATCAACACCAACAATGCAACGGCGTGGAATCCCGGCTGTGATGGAACCGGTTTGTCGATTGAGGCCAGCGGCGGCCACGTCTACGTTGGGGGGACGTTCGAATCGGTGGGAGGGGCAGCGCGATCGAACGTCGCGTCACTCGACACGGCAACCGGTGGCGCTGAAACGTGGAATCCTGGGGTCGGCGGAAGTGTCAGTGCCGTGGCAG
>CAYNNW010000090.1:6688-7542 GCA_964398435.1 uncultured Gaiellales bacterium
TTCCTGGTCAGTGGCACCCGGTCCACCGATGAGGGATCGAGTTCGATTTCAGGTGACGGAACGGCCGGCGCCTTCCGCCCCGACCTGGATACGTGGACGGGCGTCGCAAGCGAGACCGCAGTGGTGGATGTCGATACGCTTTCAGGTGGTGGAGACGTAGCCGCAGGCGGGTCGTTCCGCATGGTAGACGGCCATGCCGCACGTGGCGTTGCACTCCTCGACGGCAGCGACGGCTCCGACGCCCAGCCAGATCTGTGGTCAGTGTTGGGGACCGTCCATGCCGTGGCACGGGACGCGACGACAATCTATGTCGGCGGCGACTTCGACGAGATCGGTGTCCGGTCCGGCGGAAGTGCCGTCGTTGACGGCGGGAGCGGCAGTCTGGCCACCACCACCTGGCCCGATGTCGCCGGCACCGTGCTCGTCGTCGAGAGCGATGGCTCCGGCGGCTGGTTTCTCGGTGGCACGTTCACACACGTCGGTGGCGAACAGCACACCAACATTGCACATGTGACTTCGGGCGGCAATGTGGATAGTGGATTCACCGCATCGGCGAATGGCGCAGTGCGGGCGCTCCATCTGCAGGGTGGCACACTGTATGCCGGCGGCAGCTTCGTAACGATCGGCGGCCAGCCGCGCACCTACATTGCAGCACTCGATCCCTCTGACGGATCTGCCACGACATGGAATCCCGCGGCATCAAGTGCCGTCTACGCCATTGAAGGCACAGGAACAACCGTCTATGCCGGCGGCGCATTCACGACCATAGGCGGTGCGGCCCGAAACCGTATTGCCGCGCTTGACACCACCGCCGCCACCAACAACGCAACAACCTGGAATCCGGGCGCAAGCAG
>CAYNNW010000091.1:0-6885 GCA_964398435.1 uncultured Gaiellales bacterium
TCGCGGGCGGACTGCCCGATACTGGCGCACTTGATCCCGCGACATATGCAGCGATCCTCGATGACATCCAGGCGACGGATCGGGCAGCGTCACTGCAGTATGGGCCGACGGAAGGTATGGCGTCGACGCGCGAGGTCATTGCCGACCTGATGGCCGACCGCGGTGTGGTTGCCGATCCCTCGCGAATCATCGTGACCACGGGCGGTCAGCAGGGGCTGGATCTGTTTGCCCGGGCCTTCATCGATCCGGGCGACATCGTGATTGCAGAGGGGCCGACCTATCCAGGTGTCGTTCCCGTGTTTACTGCCAGTCAGGCGGATGTCCGTCAGGTACCACTCGACCGCGATGGGCTGGACCCGGATCGCCTCGAATCACTCCTGGCGGATCTGTCGTCGGCTGGCCGTCGGGCCAAGTACCTCTACACCGTTCCCACATTTCAGAACCCCAGTGGTGTAACCACAACGCTCGAGCGGCGCCGCCGGATCATCGAACTTGTTGAGGAGCACGATCTGCTGGTGCTCGAGGACGACCCGTACTCGGCGCTGCGGTACGACGGCGAGCCGGTGCCAGCGCTTCGTTCGCTCGACGACAGTGGTCGGGTCTGCTACCTCGGCACGTTTTCCAAGATCTTTGCGCCGGGAGTGCGACTGGGCTGGATCGAGGCTCCTCCGCCTATTGGCGCGCGAATCAACCTGCTCAAACAGGCGGCCGATCTGTGCAGCCCATCGCTGTCACAACACGTGGTAACCCGCTTCTTCCGCGAATACGACTGGCCTGGATATCTGAGCGAATTGTGCACGCGCTACCGCTCCCGCCGGGACGCGCTGCTCGCAGCCCTCGACGCGCACCTTCCGAGCGGGAGTACCTGGTCGCACCCCGAGGGAGGACTGTTCGTGTGGGCCACGTTGCCGCCCGGCATTGATACCAGCGACCTGTTGGCGCGCGCCTTGCGCGAGAAGGTGGCGTTCGTGCCGGGGTCGGCCGCCTGGCTCGACGGTGGACCGTCGCGGTCGATGCGACTCAACTTCTCGGCAGTCGATGAGCAGACACTGCACGAAGGGGTGCTTCGCCTGTCGCACGCGGCAAGTGCCATGTATGGCCTGGCGCAGATGCTTCGGCACCCCGCGGGGCAACACGGCGAAGGAGTTGCTCCGTGACCGGTCAGACCGAATTCACTACCCAGAGTCCGATTGCAGCCGGCTCATCTGTGGCGGTGCTCGCAGGAGGATCCTCGCTGGAGCGGGCCGTGTCGCTGCGAACCGGCGAGCGCGTTGCGACTGCGGTTCGACGCGCAGGTTGGAAACCGGTGTTGATAGATCCAGCCCACTGCAGCGACCTCGAGACGCAGCTTCGCGAGCGTGGCGCCGCGGCAGTGGTGGTCGCACTTCACGGCGAGGGGGGCGAGGACGGCGTGGTTCAGGCCGTGCTGGAAGAGTCTGGCCTGCCATACACGGGTCCCCGCCCTGGACCCGCCCGTGCAACCTATGACAAGGCGCGAACCAAACGACTGCTGCGCGCGGCCGGCATCGCAACTCCGGAGTTTGTCGCGCTGACCGTTTCATCGCTTGAGCAGTACGGTGCTGCCGATGTTCTGGGGGAAGTTGCCGCAACGATTCCTGCACCTCTGGTGGTGAAGCCGGCCTGTGGTGGATCTGCGCTCGGCGTGCGACTGGTAACAGACCCGGAGCAGCTCCCCGGTGCAATCGTTGGCGCGGCATCGCACGACGACACGATTCTGGTCGAGCAATTCGTATCGGGAACGGAGATGGCGCTCTGCACTGTGGGCGTAGCCGGCGATGTCCGCGTGCTGCCACCGGTTCAATTCCGCGCCCGGCATGCGCAGCTGTTCGACTCGGATGCGCACTATGCGCCGGGTGAAGCCCGCTATGACTGTCCGCCACCGGGCGCCGACGAACAGCAGATCGCACAGTTGGCAGATCTGGCCCGGCAGGTGCACGACGTCCTCGACCTGGATGGATGCGCGGCCCGCTCCGATGTCATCGTCGATCGGACGGGCGCTGCCTGGGTGTTGGAAGTCGACACGCTGCCGGGCCTTACCGATACGAGTCTGTATCCGCTGGCGTGGGGGGCCAGCGGGCACTCATTCGACGAACTCGTGATACGTCTTGTTGGCGACGCGGTGGCGTTGTCTGCGGGGTGAGCGGCGGTGCGGCTGTCGTGGTTCAGGCTGCAGTCGGTTCCATGCCCAGGCGCGTGCGGATCGTTGTGCGATGTCGGTGGTGGCCCAGCAGATAGTTCCACAGCACCACCTCGAACGCCTCGCGCGAGATTGACCAGACCTCGGCAGCTCCGGCGGCGCGAACGGTTGCGGTTCGCGGGCAGTCGAGCAGAAGCGCTGTCTCGCCGAAGAAGTCGCCTGCCGACAGCCATGCCACTGGCTCGTTGTTCTTGATGACGCAACACTCGCCCTCGAGTACCACGTAGAAGCGGTCGCCGCGCTCGCCCTGGGTGACGATGTCCTGGCCAGCCCCGACTGACTCCTGACGGGCATCGTGGAGCACCGCCCCGAGCTCCTTCAGGGGCATGTCGTTGAACAGTCCAAGTTCGCGCACGTCGATCGCCCGTCCGGACAGCTCGGCGAGCTCGCGTGCCCGCTGACTGCGCACCATCCGGAAGACCAGTACGTACTCGGCAATACACGAGTGAAATGTCGTTGCATCGAACGAGATGACTTCCAACGCATCGCTGGTCGCCCGAACGGTTGCACTCCGCGCCTGTTGCGTGAGCAGGCCGGTTTCACCGAAGTAGTCGCCCGGCTCCAACAGTGCCAGTGGTCGCGTTTCGCCGGTCTCGGGGTCGGTGGTCTCAACCATCGCGCTTCCCGAGCGTACGATGTAGAAGCGCATCGGATTTCGACCTGCGTCGCGCGTACCGATTTTCGGGCCGTGATGCGTATCGCCCATGCGGGGGTCGCCTTCGCGAATCACGACCTTGCCGGGGGCATACTGTTCGTCCTCGCCGGCGTATGCAAGGTCCCAGAGGACGTCCGAACCCAGGCGCTCCAGCAGCGGCACCGTTTCGAGGAAGTTGAACCTTCTGCGCTCAACGTGCATGGGCATCCGTCGACGTCGACGGAGCGCCCGCTCCTCGCGTGATGCGGGCGCTGCGGTCTTGTCGCCCTGCTTCTTCCGCCGCCAGTAAAATCCCCATTGATCAGCCATGGTACTGATGTCGGATTGCGGCGCTCTTCAGGTCACGAAGTGTGCAGCGGCATAGTCCACATGGACTACGCCACTGCTGCACCCCACGTCATCTGCTCACTCGTCGTTCACGGCGCCTTTACGATCAGGCATCGCAGCTGCCAGTTCCTTGGCCTGCTGCGCGGTCAGCACCTTCGCCGAGACCAGGTCGTCAAGTGCCTCGTCCCTGGCCTTCGTATGTGCGTCGTCGAGTGACTCGCGAACACGGCAGTGAACCTCAGCCAACACGCGTGCGGTGTCAGAGTCGATCCCCATGTGCTCGGCAAACCGTTGGGCACCCTGGCCCCGACCCATCATTCCCGGTCCGCGATCACTGTCGTCGCCAGAGTCAGGCTGGTCAGCCGTGCAGGTCAGTTTCGCGCTCTGAGCGTCCGACAGCTTCAGGTCGACGTCGCCCAGTTCGTCGATCGACTCGCGCATTTCGCGCATGCGCCCGCCGCCCGGACCGCCGCCTGGACCACCGCCCGGGCCGCCACCCTCACCCATCATGCCGCCGCCGGGGCCGCCCATCATGCCGCCCGCAAATCGACCGCCGGGACCATCCTCGCCACCGGGACCTCCACGCATGTGGCCCCATCGGCCGCGCCGCGTGTCATCCCGCCCGTCGCCGGCCGCATCGTTGAGCATGTAGCCCAGTCCAACGCCGGTCACAAGCAGCAGCAGAGCTCCGCCACTCGCCAACACCCGCACTGCACGCTTCGACAGTTCCATTGTTTCCTCCTGATTGCCATCCACTGTTTCCATCCAGATCATCGCAACGGTCGATGAGAGATCCCTAAGACGGATCAGTACCAGAAGGCGATTGCGATGATCGCGTACAGCGCGAGCAGCTGCATTCCTTCGATCCAGGTCAGCTCGCCGTCATTGACGACCTGTGGCACGATCAGTGACGCAAGCAGGATCGACATCAGCTGGATTGGCTGGAAGACAAGATTCATCGGCTGCCCGATGTAGAAGCTGGCCAGGACCGCGATCGGCGCCAGCGCCAGCGCCACCTGAACGCTAGACCCAAGCGCAATGGCAATCGAGAAGTCCATGTCATTGCGCCAGGCAAGCTGCACTGCAACAAGGTGCTCGGCGATATTGCCGACGATCGGGACAAGAATGAACCCAACGAACGCCTCGCTGATCCCGACCTCCGTCACCGTCGGTTCGATGACATTGACCAGGATTTCAGAGGTCAGCCCGACGCCAAGCGCCGCGACAACCAGCACTCCGATGCTGAGCGCCTTGCTCCAATGTGCAGCCTCGTCCTCCTGGGCGGCATGCTCCGTGTCCGTTGCAAAAAATCGAAGCGCCGCCATATATGTGATCAGCAGTACGACCGATGTGCCAATACTCAATTCGTTGACATGTGTCAGGCCCGCAGATCCCGGCGTGAACTTGATCAACGTCGGCACGCTGATCGCAGCAACAGCAAGTACGACCATGGTGCTGTTGAGCGAGGCAAACGTTCGCCCAAAACGTTGGGTTCCGTTCTTGATCCCACCGAGCAGTGCTGCCGCACCCAGGACGAAGAGCATGTTTCCGAGCACCGATCCGAGGATGGATGCCTTGGCCACTTCGACAAGTGCCGGGTGCTTCTTCGCCTCGTAGAGCAGCAGCAGCACGATGACGAGTTCAGGAAGGTTCCCGAGCGTTGCGTTCAGCAGTCCGGCGAGGCGCCCGCCGATGTGTGCCCCCAGTTGCTCGGTGGCGCGGCCGAGTACCCAGGCGAGCAGGGCAAGGGCGATCGACGACAGCAGGAAGATCAACGGCGCCGGTGCGTGCAGGACGAATTTCGATACTGCCGTGATCGAAGCGGATGCCAACGTTGCAGGAAGGATCACTCGTTCAACCAGCGAGAGCCGAGAGCGATGCGCGGCGGCGGTGTCGTTGACGGGATCCATGTCGGCGCACCCTACAGTGCCCGCGCGAGATCGACGACGTGTCGGATAGGGTCGTTCTGCAGGCTCAGCGATGCCACCAGTGAGGACGACCATCATGATGACCGCGTTCAATCCACGTCTGCTTCCGTCGGGACGCAGCAGCCGTGCCGAACTCCCGCAGGGGGCGCTGCAGGTACATCGGGCAGCCGAGCCTTCACCGGCATCGGCATTCGTGATGGAACACAGCAAGGATGTGTTTTCGCTGATGGGCGTGACGTCGATCACCTGGGGGCTGAAGGATCCGACTGAAGTGCGGATCTCGGTTCACGACCCCGTATTGCGAGTGCTGGCCGACAACGTGTTGCGCGACACCGTCGACGGCGCTCGGCTGGTGTTCCAGGATTCAACTGCAGCAGAGCGTGCTGCACTGCCAGCTTCGTCGAAGATGTTGAGCGAGTCGTGGGCCGACTATCCGACCAACATGGTGCGAGCCGTTGCCGGGATGCCCGGTGTGACCCAATGGCGGTGGCTCGCGGGGGCGACGGCGATCTTCACCACTGCCACCCCGGATGACCGCCGTCGTCTGGCGCATCTGGTGAATCGCCAGTTGGGGGGCACGATTGAGGGTGTATGGGCTGGCGAGTGCTACGGAAAGAGCTGTGACCCGCGCGACCGCCCACCTGCCGTATCGCGTTTCCTGTCGCCCGCGGTGGGTACATCCGCACGATGACATCGATTACCACGCGCTCGATCAGTATGTTGGCCGCTGTTGTCTGTGCAGCGATCATGGGTGCAGGTTGCGGCGACGCTGCCAAGCCCGCCAAGGATTCGACATCGACGAAGTCCTCCGGAACCGGCACGACGGCGGTCGCAAGTGCCCAGCAGCGTGAGTACGCGGAAGCGATCAAGGCTGCGGACACGAAGTTCCGTGCCGCGGACGAGCAGCTGGCATCCGTGTTCGCCAATCCCGATGCTGCGCAGGGCGGTGAACGCGTGCGTGAACTCTCGACGCAGGTTGCTGACGCCGCCGACGTGCTGGAGAAGGTGACACCGCCGAGTGATGCCTCCGAAGCACACGCCCAGGCAGTGGCTGCGCTTCGATCATGGGCCGCTGGGATTCTCGAGATGGCAGTCGTGATCGAGAAGACGGGCGGCGAGGCAACGCCCGAAACAGCGAAGGCAGTGCAGGACGGCGCCGCGAAGCTGCAGCCACAGATTGAGCAGGCCGGCGCCGACTTCCAGGCCGTTCTTGATGGACTGGCTGAGGACGGATACCCCGTACAGCCAGCCAAGTAGAGCCGTGCGCATGTCGAGTCGGGTCAGTGCCCCGGCTGCTGACCGGCGAAGTCCGGTATCGGGGCATTCACACCGTCGCCCGCGTGGAGCCGCGTGTCATTGACCAGCGTGGTGCCCATCTCCGCCCCGTCGGTCAGCAACCATTCGATGACCGACTCGCTGCCACGCGCTGGCTGGTGCGACCGCAGCAGGTTTTCGGCAAGCCCCTCAATTTCCTCGCGCGCGAGCACCAGATCACCAAGAATCGGCTGCAGCGCACGGAACCCGGCGATGACAAGCCCATCCGGCAGCCGTACGTTGCGAATTGATCGCTTGCCGACGGCGCGGGCGACAACCGAGACATAGTCAGCGAAGGTCATCAGGTCGGGGCCTGCGGCATCCCAGGTCACATTGTCGGGCGCCTCGCAGGCATCGGCAATGATCCGCGCCGTGTCTGCCACGGTCACCGGTTGCACGAGTGATCTGGCAGCGCTGGATGGCAGGCCGAAGAACGGCAGTCG
>CAYNNW010000091.1:6895-7483 GCA_964398435.1 uncultured Gaiellales bacterium
CGAACGAACCAGGCAATGTTGTTCGTCAGCACATCGCGAGGTCCGACGACAAGGGTCGGGCGTACAATTCCCCAGGAATCGCAGGTGTCGCGAACATGTTGTTCGACGACTGCCTTGCCGCGGTAGTAGCCAAGCGGGCTGTTCACATCGGGATTGCTGACGCTCACCTGCACGTGGCGCCCGACGTCCGCTTCCACCGCGGCGTCGACCAGCAGTCGCGAGTGATCGACCGCCTGGTTGAACGACATCCCGTGCGATGGAATCCGTACCCACCACGTATTGACGAACGCGTCTGCGCCGGTGAGCGCCGCAACGAGGTGATCCTGATCAAGCACCTGCGCTGAGGGGCGGTCCGAATGGCTCAGGCGGCGCGGTCGGGCCGGGGTTATGATCCCGGCGGCCCCGGCGGACGGGGGCGGCGCGCCACCAACAAGGAGCGTAAGACCATGCCGACCAAGGTGATGATCATGGGCCTGGGGCCGATCGGGGCGGGCGTCGCCCGCCAGCTCGTGGCCCGGAAGAACTTCAAGATCGTGTCCGCAGTGGACATCGACCCCGCCAAGGCCGGCAAGGACCTGGGCGCGGTCC
>CAYNNW010000092.1:0-7376 GCA_964398435.1 uncultured Gaiellales bacterium
CCTCAAATGTCAGCGCCACGCCGCCGGCGTCGCGACTTCTTCGGGGAATGGACCGCGGGTTCTCGGCCTGGGGCAATGCTTCGTCTGTATCGAGCAACTGAAAGATGCGTGCCCCTGCTGCCGACGCGCGCTGGGCGCGGGTCAGGATGTTGCCAATGATCCGGAGGGGGCTGGTCAGCTGAAATGTGTAGCCGTAGAACGCGAAGAACGAGCCGAGTGTCATGTGCCCGGCCTTGACCTGGTGGGCGCCGGCAAACACGACTGCGGCAGCTGTCAATCCGGGGATCAACGTATAGAGCGGCTGGAAGCGGGCGCTGAGCAGCACGTTGTCGCGAATCCTGGATGTCAGCGTCGTGGTCAGTGCGGTGAATCGTTCGGTCTCACCCTGCTCACGGGCGAACGAGCGCACGATTCGGGCGCCGCTGATGTTCTCCTCGGCCGCTTGTGTGACGTCAGCGACCGCCTGCGACACCGCCTGATTCGTGACAAACGACTGCCGGCTGTACCGGCGTGAGATCACCAGCATCAGCGGCATCATCACGAGAACGATCACGGCCATCGAAGGGGCGATCGAGAACAGCATCACGGGTACCAGAAGTACCAGCGTGGCATGCATGAACACGTACATCAGGCCGTATCCGAGAAAGAACCTGACCTGACTGACATCCACGGTCGCGCGTGACAGCACCTGGCCTGTCTTCATCGTGTCGAAGAACGGGCCACCCATGCGACTGACATGGGCGAAAATGCGTTCGCGAAGTGTCTGTTCCAGCCCAAGGCTGATTGCGCCGGATGCAAGCCGTCGGGCAATGTTGAGCGCGGTCAGACACAGGGCCGCGGTGAGCATGATCGCGACATCGACTTTGACCTCATCGAACTGCTTGGCGCGGAGGTGGTCGACAGCGCGACCGGTGGCCCACGGAATCACAAGTGAGACGGCCCCCACTGCAGTTGCCGATCCCGCCGCGATCAGCACCAGATGCTTGAACGGGCCGAGCATCGTGATCAGACGTCGGAACGATCGCCAACCGCCAGGAGCGATCTCGAATGGGGGAGGAGTGGAGGCCACTGCCGGGCAGTGTAACCCGCGCGCGGGGTTGGGAATGCCGCCGCCGCGATATTGCTGCGTCCCCCCGTGCAGCTACCGTGAGGATCGATGAGATTCGTTCGAACAGAGGTTCGTCGTGCCGCGCGGGCGTGGTTTCGCTCGTCGTTGATTGCCGCGGTCACGTGTGCAGTGGCGGCAGCACCAGTTGCGGCGTTGGGCGGGCCTGAGCGCGACTCCGACGCCCAGCGACGGGCCGAACGGGCCGCGACGGCGCGTATGAGCGAGGCGGGGGGCGGCATCGCGCGCCGCGAAGCCGAGCGCCAGCGACAGCAGCTTGCCTCGGAGGCTGAGCAGCGGGTTCGCGAGCGTGGCGGCGCAGCAACGTCGCGCCTCGATCAGCGGTGGGACAAGGCGCGGGCAGAAGCCGACAGTGCCGTTGATCCCAGTCGGGTGGTCAGCATGCGCCTGCTTGCAGCAGTACTGGGCGGGGTCGGATTCGTCTTCGCGGTGCGGCGCCAGATGAACCGCGCGGTACGCGGACGTCGGCGAAGGCGCAGCAGCGCTAGTTGATGACGCCAGCGCCGATCGTTGCGCCCATGACACCGATGAATCCGCCGATGGCACCGTGTGCAGCTCCGGGAATGGCCCCAATCCCACCAAAGAGCAGTCCCATCGCACCGCCAGTGACGATTGCCGCCCCCATCCCTGCAGCAGCTGCCGCGACATTGGGTTCGCCCTGGCCGATGGCTGACGTAACAGCCGCTCCGACGACGGCAGGTGCAGCGAACAGTGCTGTGACCAAACCGAATTGTCTCATCGGCGGATGGGGCTTCTGAAGCGCGTACGAGGCCACTTTGGCACCGTATATGGTGCCGGCACCGGCACCGATTGCCGCTGGCGCAATTGCATTCGAGGTCATGATCCCTGTCCCTTGTGTGAGTCCCAATGGCGCTGGCCACCCCGTACATGCCAGTCCCCAATGTGTCGAACCTGCTGTTGTGTGCTGTTTCAGCACCAATTGCCTGATTCAGCGGGGTGGATCGTCGAGTCGACCGCGGATGGTCACATCGGGCCACGACGCTGGACTCCATGCTCGCCGTGTAATCGCAAAGATCACGGCATCCTGCATGCCGTCCCGCCGGCGAATACGCGAGTGGAGCACTCCCTCCTCGACGATTCCCGGCAGCGAGCGTGTGGCAGCCAGCGATGGCGTGTTGTCAACGGTGATCAGGAATTCGACCCGCTCCAGCTCAAGCAGCTCGAAGGCCAGCGTCAGAATCGCGGCTTTTGCCGGCAGGTTGTAGCGGCGGCCCTGCCAGCGCCGACCAATCCAGGTTCCGATTTCGGCCCGGCCGTTGAGCCGATCGATCGACGAGAGGCCTGTGACGCCGACGGCCTGCTGCGTTTCGGTGGAGAAGATGGTCGGCAGATATGCGGTGCCCGACGTCCACAGCCGACGCGCGTCGCCGATGAATTCAAAGGCGCGCTCCTGGTCTTCCCAGGCGTCCCACTGCAGGTATCGGGTCAATTGGGGATCCCGGGCCATGGCGTAGAGCTGTGCGGCTGACCGCGGCGTTGCCAGGCGCAACTCGATCGGGCTGCATGTCAACGTGAGCGGTGGCACAGTCGCGATGCTATACCGCGGGTGTGCTGGTGGCGGGCTGCGATGCGGGGTGTCGACATGGAATCATGCGGTGCGTGAGCGAGCCGCTGCTGGAATGTGTTCCGAACGTATCGACGTCGCGAGATCGGGCGGCCGTGGCTGCATGCGCGGCGGCGCTGTCGAGCGGACGTGCGTGGCTGCTCGACGTGCATGCTGACGACGACCACGACCGATCGGTCTTTACCTGTGTCGGGAGTGCGACTGACCTGGCTCACGCGCTTGGCCAGCTCGCGGCCGTCGTGGCCGACCACGTTGATTTGCGCGATTGCGGTGGCGTTCATCCACGGGTCGGAGCGCTGGACGTCGTCCCCGTCGTTCCACTTGAAGGGCTCGTCGTTGGTGGAGGTTCGATTGACGATGCGCTGGGTGCCGTGCCCGTGATCGCCGAATCAATTGCATCGGCAAGTGGCATTCCTGTCGTGCGCTACGGGATCGGTGGCCCGGCGACCACCGGATCAACAGGTCTGGTGCGATCAGGGGGTGCTGCGGAATTGGCAGCGCGGGTCGAGGCTGGTGAGGTTCAGCTGGCCGCCGGATCAGCGTCTGCTGTAAACGAACGGCACGGGTGGACGATGTGCGGGGCACGTCCGCTGCTCGTTGCCTGTAATGCCGTGCTGACACGGGACGCTGATCGTGAGCGGGCAATGGACACGGCGTCGGTTCTCGCGCGCGCGATCCGGGAACGCTCCGGGGGGCTTGCCGGGGTACGTGCATTGCCGTTCTGGCTTGCTCGTCGCGGCCGCGCGCAGGTGTCCATGAACGTTGAACGGCCGAACGACGTGTCGCCCGCGGAGGTGGTCCGGCAGCTGCGGCAACTCGCACACTCCGCCGATACCGGAATCGCCGAGTTCGAGATCGTTGGGCTTGCGCCGTCCGTGATGATCGACGAGCTGGGCGTTGAATGCGGGAAGCAGCCGCACGGTGCCCGTGAAATCGCACTGGCAACCTGTGATGAACCGCGGCTGGAGGTCGCCATCGATGCGGCCCTGGCTGGCAGGTAGCCTTTCGCCCTGCGAGGATGCGGCCCGATGACGCTTGCCCGCACCCCGATAGCGCTGACCGGTACCGACCTCACGTTGGAGGACGTCGAGCGGGTCGCGCTTGACGGAATCCCCGTCGAAATCTCGGAGGATGCCCGCGCCCGGGTTGCCGCAGCACGCGCAGAGGTCGAGCGGACGGCCTCGTCTGACATGGCGACCTATGGACTCAACACCGGTGTGGGGCGGTTCGTCGACAAGCGGATTCCCGACGGGCTGACCGGCGAACTGCAGCGGCGCGTACTTCGCAGTCACGCGGCCGGCGTTGGCGAGATCCATGACGCTGATGTCGTGCGCGCTGCACTGCTGCTTCGCATCAACACGCTCGCAGCTGGTCACTCCGGTGTACGCGTCGAACTTGTCGAGCTGATGACACAGATGCTCAACGGCGGTGTCGTTCCGCGAGTCCCGCGGCGCGGATCAGTTGGCGCCTCGGGTGACCTGGCGCCGCTCGCGCATCTGTGTCTCCCACTCGTCGGCGAGGGACGTGCAACAGTCGACGGGCAGGAACTGGACGGTGCGGCCGCGCTGAGGGCAGTCGGGCTGGAACCGATCGAGCTGGCCAGCAAGGAAGGTCTCTCGCTGATCAACGGCACGCAGTTCATGACTGCGATGGCAACGTTGTTCGGGTTGCGCGCTCGTCGTCTTGCCCGTATTACAGATATTGCCTGTGCGATGACCACCGAGGCGCTCCACGGGTCGAGAACGAGCTTCGACCCCCAGGTACACCGCTTGCGTCCCCATCCGGGGCAACTCGCCAGTGCGCGCACTCTCCATCGCTCGATGGAGGGGTCGACCATCCTCGAATCCCATCACTACTGCGATCGTGTGCAGGATGCCTACGCGTTGCGATGCGCCCCGCAGGTACATGGTGCCAGTCGCGACGCACTTGACTACGCGCTTGCGGCGGTTGACCGCGAGCTTGCATCGGTGACTGACAATCCGCTGGTGTACGCAGACGAGCAGTTGATGCGATCGAACGGAAACTTCCACGGTCAGCCGATCGCCATTCCACTGGACGTGATGGCGATTGCGATTGCCGAGCTTGCATCGATCAGCGAACGACGGATTGAGCGGTTGGTCAATCCGGCAATGTCGGGGTTGCCGGCGTTTCTGACCGCAGATGGTGGGCTCAACTCCGGCTACATGATCGCCCAGTACACAGCCGCGGCACTGGTCAGTGAGAACAAGGTGTACTGTCATCCCGCCAGCGTCGATTCGATCCCCACGAGTGCCGGCCAGGAGGACCACGTCAGCATGGGCAACCACGCTGGGCTCAAGCTGGAACGTGTCATCGCCAACGCAGAACGCGTCGTGGCGATTGAGCTGGTCTGTGCAGCGCAGGCGCTTGATTTTGTCTCACCGCGCAAGCCGGGGGCCGGCGCCGCTGCAGGGTATGCGGTCGTTCGCGAACTCGTGCCATATCTGGATGAGGACCGGCTGCTTGGTGACGAGCTCGAGCTGGTGGCCCAGCATCTAGCCCAGCGTGGATTCCTCAGTGAGATTCAGGATCGTGCTGGATTCGAACTTGAGTAGAACGTCGACGCAGTGAAGACCAGCAGGAGGGCGCGACACGCATGACGATTTCGACTGACAACCAGCTGCAGCAGACGGTTGACGATCTGGTCGGGGATCTGTCAGCCATCAGCGCACCACGTGGCTCGCAGTTGCGCTGCCGCGGCTGGGAGCAGGAAGCAGCGCTTCGCATGCTCTGCAACAACCTTGACCCGGAAGTCGCTGAGGATCCGGCGAATCTCGTTGTCTACGGTGGAACCGGGCGTGCAGCGAGATCGCATGCCGCACTGCGCGGAATCGTGCAGGAACTGCTGCAGCTCAAGGACGATGAGACGCTGCTTGTTCAGAGTGGAAAGCCCATCGCCGTCTTTCGAACGCACACTGATGCACCACGGGTGCTGATTGCCAATTCCAACCTTGTGCCACGCTTTGCGACCTGGGATCACTTCCGCGAGCTCGAGCACCGCGGATTGATGATGTACGGGCAGATGACCGCCGGGTCATGGATCTACATCGGCACGCAGGGCATCCTGCAGGGAACATTTCAGACGTTCCTCGCTGCGGCTGACACGCACTACGGATCGGCTGATCTGCGTGGTCGCACCATTCTGACCGCGGGGCTCGGCGGGATGGGTGGAGCACAGCCGCTGGCTGCCACGCTTGGCGGCGGCGCACTGCTGGCGATCGAGGTCGACCCGGCCCGGATCCAGCGACGGTTGGAGACACGGTATCTGGATGAGTGGGCGCCGGATCTTGCAACCGCTGTGTCCCGTGTGCGCGAGGCAGCAGCGGCCGGCGATGCACTGTCGGTGGCGGTGTGCGCAAACGCCGGCGATGCCTATCCCGAACTTGTTCGCATGGGATTCGAGCCAGACCTCGTTACCGACCAGACGAGCGCCCACGACATGCTGGGCGGTTACATCCCGATGGGAATGTCGCTGGAGGAAGCTGCTGCGCTACGCGCATCGGACCCGGACGAATACGTGCGTCGGGCCCGCACCACCGCGGTAACACACGTCCAGGCGATGCTCGATTTCCAGGCCCGCGGCAGCCACGTGTTCGACTACGGCAACAATCTGCGCACCGAGGCCCACGACGCAGGCCTGGAACGGGCCTTCGATTTTCCCGGGTTCGTGCCGGCATACATTCGACCGCTGTTCTGCAGAGGTGTTGGGCCGTTCAGGTGGGCCGCGCTGAGTGGGGACCCTGCGGACATCGAGCGCATCGATCAGGCGCTGCGCGAGGAGTTCCCCAACGATCAGGTGTTGCAGCGCTGGCTGGAGCTGGCGCCCGACAAGGTCGCGTTCCAGGGACTGCCAGCCCGGATCTGTTGGCTTGGTTATGGCGACCGTGCTCGCGCGGGGCTGCTGATCAACGACCTCGTGGCACGCGGCGAGGTGTCGGCACCGATCGTCATCGGTCGCGACCACCTGGACGCTGGCTCGGTCGCATCGCCCTTCCGGGAGACTGAGGCTATGGCGGATGGCAGCGATGCCGTTGCAGACTGGCCACTGCTCAATGCGCTGGTCAATACCGCATCAGGCGCCAGCTGGGTCAGCATTCACCACGGTGGCGGTGTTGGAATCGGCAACAGCATCCACGCCGGGATGGTCATCGTTGCGGACGGCAGTGAACGCATGGCGGCGCGGCTCGCTCGGGTGCTCGACTGTGATCCGGGCATGGGAGTCATTCGCCACCTGGACGCCGGCTATGACGAGGCCAGCGATGCCGCTGCCAGCCATCCCACGCTTCGTACGCCGGGAGCGTCGGTACCGAACGGTGCGCAATGACCGGTACCACTGATCACTCGACACCGGTCGATCTGATTGTGCACGACATCGGCACGCTCGCGTCACCGTCAGCAGCCGCAGACGGATCGATGGGCCCGGTGCGCGGTTCGGCAATGAACCAGCTGGACGAGCTCCCGGGAGCAGCGGTTGCCGTCCGGGACGGCGCCATCGTTGCGGTTGGGCCCGAATCCGAGGTTCGGCAGTCGGTCGTGACCACCGCGACTACTCGCTACGTCAGTGCGGGCGGAGGTCTGGTCACGCCCGGGCTGGTCGACTGCCATGCCCACCCGGTGTTCGGGTGTGATCGTGCTCGCGAATTCGAA
>CAYNNW010000093.1:0-7330 GCA_964398435.1 uncultured Gaiellales bacterium
CCAGTCGGACTTGTGGGTGTGCTCTCCAACCAAGACGAGCACCAGCTCTGCGTTCTGCATCTTCTTCGTGATACCGGCGCGGATTGGACCAGCCTCCGTGCTGTTGATGGGCACCGTGACCGAGTGATCCTCCCATGAGAAGTCGAAGTCCTCGTTGGCGTCCCAGGCCGCCAACATGTTCTTGTAGTGGGCGTCGTTGTCGTAGTCGTAACTGACGAATACCTTGCGGGCCACTTTGCCCCTCCTGAATATCCAGATGATCAGGCCGATACCCACGATCAGGGCAAGCCCAGCGCCAGAGCCGAACTGGCGCGAAGTCGATTCTACCGGTGGCGCCGGCTGCCACGGATGCCAGTGAGTACCAGCTCCGGTGGACGCCCACGGGGCTCCTATGTACGGACGTCGTCTCAGAATCCCCTCCTCCGGGCGAAAACTCTAGCGATTGGCACCGGATGCCCCGGTCCACCTCAGGAGCCCTCAGCTTCCTCGGACAGGGGCTCGCAAAGGCCTGGAGCGTCTACGGCCGCATGACGGCGCTCAACGACGGCCATGTGGCCCGCCTCGCGCAATAGGTGAGCCGCGAGACGGCGAAGCTCCTCATGCGCCGCGAGCCAGTCGGTCGCGGAGGCCATCCGGTCTCGCAACCCCGGCTCGTTCTCAGGTGCGAGAAGAACACCGAGAGCAACGTCGAGCACGTAGGCCCGAGCTGCTTCAAGTACATCGTCATCGACATTGGGCACGGTGAGTGCATCGACCGACAGTAGGGCGGAGCACACTTTGGTACGGCTAGTTGCACGGCTACCACTCCCGAACCTTTCCGTCGTCGATGCCCCGGTTTACGCACCCCATCACGTAGTTCGGCTTAGCGACGCCGGCCTTGATTGCTGCCCGCAGCCCGTACTCCATGCCTGGGCTATCCGGCACGACGTCGTGCTCGTTGAACACGAGGCCGGTTAGGAAGTCGCTGAAATGCCCCGTGCCGTGCCGCTCGTGGAGCGCCTTGGCGAGGTCGTAGTTCTTCCCCATGCGCTCTTGCATGCCAGTCAGGGTGGCGTCCGGCTTCCTAGACCCTGGCACAGGCGCAAGCCTCCCCCACGACGGCATGAGACTCCCGGCGGTCAGAAAATCGGAGACGAAATCCCGCAAGACAGCGTCGCCGGTTGTATCGAACCACTCGCCCTGGGTCTGCGCCGAAGCGAAGAAGCGGTGCCAATATGCCTCGTCGTCCATTGTCCCCGGGACCGCTGCAAGGATGCGGAGCGGCTCGGGATGCGCAGTCTGAAGCTGGGCCAGGCGCTTTGCGGGGTCGGCGGCGAAGCCGACCTTGAAGCGGTCTCGGTCGGAGCCGATCAGGTAGACGTATCCCCACCGTTGCTCGGTGAAGACGTCGGCGGGCGCCTTGATCCACGTCTTCCGTTTCGTCGAGCCCTCGATTCGGGCGTCGAGGAAAGCGCAGAGCCGCTCATCGTTGTCGTGCTCGTCCAGGTACCCGAAAAGTCTCTCAGGGTCGTGCACATAGCTCGTGTATGCGCGGAACTGGTGGGCCGATGAACCGTCCTCCCGCTCGTGGCGGGCAACCTGGATAAGCGGCCTGTCCGGTGCCTCGATGGCGGCAAGCGCCTGCGTCCACTCTCCGTCTGAGAACTCTACGTCTCCGCGTGCCATCAGTCTGTGCTTCACCAGATGATTTTCCCATTCCGCGGGGTCGACGCGATGCACTTCGACCGCCGGTTGGAGGTAACGACCGGCTTTTCCGATGGTCACGTAAGACAACAGAAAAGCGTGACCTGAGGAGCCCCGACCATGACCCCGAACACCGGCCGCCGCACCGTCTTGTACCTGCGCGTCAGCACCGTCGCCCAGGCCGAGGGCGGGCACTCGCTCGACGGGCAACGCGCCCGGCTGGAGGCGTTCGCCGCAGAGCACGGGCTGGAGGTCATGGAGGTCATCGTGGACGGCGGCGTATCAGGCGGCTCGCTCGTAAGGCCGGGCATGGCTCGGGTTCGAGAGCTGGCGGCCGCTGGAGACTTCGACGTGCTCCTCGCTGCAAAGGGGGATCGTGTCGCCAGGTCGCTCAGGGACTTCTTGAACCTCTGCTCCGAGCTTCGTGAGAATGGAGTTGTCCTGGCGCTCGCGGATGAAGCCTTCCGCGCCGACGACCCCGCATCCGAACTGACCCTCCAGATCAGGCAGGCGTGTGCCCAGTACGAGCTGAGCTTGATCCGGCAGCGCGTCCGCGAAGGCCTTCAGGCAGCCCGCGACAAGGGTCAGCGCTTGGGCAGGCCGCCATGCGGCTGGGCAATCCAGAACGGGCAGTGGATGAAGACCGACCGGCACGCCGTCGTTGCCCGGGCACATGAGCTGCGGGCCACTGGCATGCGCTACCTGGACATCGCCCACGCTCTTGACTCCGAGGGGTGGGCTACCGGCAGTGGTCGCGCCGGCACGCGGTGGCACAAGGGCAGTGTTGCTCGACTCTTGAAATCTCCGTTGACGATGTAGCTACCCGACAGGGGCAGGTTCGGGCTCGGGGTGCTCGTTGAGGAACTCGACGATGTGTCGGTCGAGGAATCCGTACCAGCCGTTGTAGCGGAAGCCTTCCCGCTGTGCGTAGGCATCTAGCTGTCGGAGAACGAGGGCCAGATCATCGTCATCACGGCCGAACATGACCTGCCGCACGCCGTCATTGGAGACGATGTTCACAAACGCCGGCTCGCTACGCTGGGTGTGATAGTGCCCGAAGCTCGTGTAGAACACGGAGCCGTCGATGTGTGCAGCCTCGTCGATGGCCGCGACTGCTGCATAGACGTCAAACTGGCACAGGCTGTCAAGAATCTTCTCGTCGCCTGCATCGAGATCGGGACGCAGGTAGGGGCGTTCGTCGATCAAGCGCCGGGCGTGTGCGAGAATCGACTCGTTGCTCGCCTGGCCGTTCCCCAGGTCACGCGTCAGAAGGTTGGCACGATTCGCCATTGTCACCGCGGCGCGCAGCCAGCTTCGGTTGAGACGCCCCCAACGGTCTGACCGTCGCATTGAGATGGTGCGCACAGCAGCCCAGTTGCGGTAACGAACCGCGAGTGCTCCCAGACCGTAGACCCGTAGACCGATGTCGAGCCAGGCACGTGCCGAATCTTGCCCGCGTCGCAGGTCCGTATGATCCCCGATGTCCGTCTCGAAGATCGCGAGGAGGCAGGACAAGGCCCGTTCCAGAAGGCCATCGTCCTCGATCTCCATCGCGAGGGCCACCAGCGATGCAACCCGGTCAATCAGGCGTCTGAAGTCATCATCGTCTCCGGCGTCCAGAAGCTGCTTCGCCTCGTTCGGGAGGCCGTTGAGCAGCAGGCGGAGCGGCACGTGGTCTTGGGCTCGCAACTGCTCGATGATCGCGGACCGGAAGGTGTCCGGGTCGAGTCGCCACGACAGTGCCTCGTGAGGCCCTGCGGCAAGCCGCTGCGCATCACCTCCTCCACCTATGCGGTCGAGGAGCGGATGAAGTGCATCACGCTCCCACTGGTCCTTCGCGGCTTGTAGCCGGCGGGCGAGCGCCCTGTCGATGTCAGTCTGCTGCCACCGCTCGCTCGCCGTCCCATGTCGCGCGAACACTTCACCCTTGCGGAATGCCGTAGAGCCGTCCGTACGTCCCCCGTCATGGGCGAAGATGCAGAATCCAGACTCGTGTGGCGCCACATACACGACGACCACATGGTGGCCGTCCTTCATGTGTGCGCAGGAGCGGATCTCATACGGTCGTGGGAGGTAGCGGTCGAACTTGCCCCTCAACGTCGCATCGTCGAACAACCGAGCCTGGGCCTCAGTGAGGTCGGGAACGACGTTGCCATTGTCGTCGGCTCCGACGACGATGTACCCACCGTCAATCATCATCGCGCCGACGTCCTTGACCAGCTCGACCACCGCGTCTCGTGATGAGAGATCAGACGACCTCTTGTAATCGAGCTGGGCAGACTCGTGGCCTACGTTCAGCAGCTCGTTGAGTTTTTCCTCGTTGACTATGGGTTCTACTGCTGGCATGCCGAAACTCTATCGCGACGCCGTCACGCCGCCGGCTCGGCCAGGGCATCGAGCAGGGCCGTCCCGAGTGGTGTGAGGCTGTAGAACGCCAGCTTCCTGTCTCGGCGCACTTCGACAAGTTCGGCTCCGTGGAGGATTCGCAAGTGATGTGACACGAGATTCTGGACGCGCCCGACGACCTGCGCGAGGTCGTTTACGCATAGCTCACCGGCTTCCGACAGTACGTCGGCGATGTGGACGCGGACAGGGTCGGCGAGCCCCTTTGCGACATACGCGACTGAACGAGCGTCTGCGTCGTCCATACGGTTGGAGCGCAGTTCGTCGGCGCGTTCGTCATTCAGCTTGAGCATCTTCCCGGTGTCAACAGTCATGTCCACGTCTCAAGATTTTTCGATTTCAGATTTTCTGACCCTCCGCCGACGCTGGAACGCGTTGAACACGGCTCTGAGCGCCAAGGGCAATCCATAACTGTTCCCATATCGAGCTGGAAAATGTGCAAGCACCTCACGCTGCTCGCTCCATCCTGTCGCGCAGCCTGTCCGCGTCTCGGAAGAAGTCCTTCGTGCGGCGAGGGAACGACAGCCAGAGCAGGGTCTGCGGGTCGAGCATCGCTACGGGAATCCGGTGATGACCATGCGCGCCCATGCGCCAGCTCTCTACGCGCCCTTCGCGACACCACCTTGCGGCCGTATGTACCGATACGCCCATGAGTCGAGCCAGCCCCCCTGTGGTCATCATGCGGTTATCCACGGTCTCGGGGTCACGGCGCTCATCGAGGATCGCCGATCCGGGTTCGGCTTCGTGTCCGGGTTGTCCGTATCTATCCATCAACCCTCAGCGTATTGGGCGATCTGCTCGGCTGCAACGTCTGAGCACTGGCATGTCACCATTCGTCATCTGGGCCGACTTCGATACCGCACTGCACGGTGGCTAGGAGCATCACCTGATATGCCAACTCGCGCGCCAGATTGGTGGGCCACTCGTCCCTAATCTCGGCCAGAAGTAGGGAGAGCAGCAGACGTGCTCGGGGCCAGTCGTCCGCCTGCGCCGCGATGTGGTCATGGACTCGCGTCGGCCGCTCAACCAAGTCGTCGCCACTCATGCAGAAGCCATCGGGAACGTCCACTCCCACGGGGCCGCATCGAAGCCTGGGAGGTACGCAACAACCTGACGCCGCAGCGCATCGCAGAACTGGGCCGCCTCACTGTCCCTCCACCCCGGGTGTTCGCATGACTGATACTCGTAGCATGCGAGGAGCTTCAAGCATTCGACGGCCGAGGGCCGAGGCAGACGGCGCAGCTCGGCTGCGGGAGTGTCGTACGGGTTGATCCAGTCCGGCGTGGTGCCCTCATAGGTACCGGGTAGGGAGTCCGCACCGCTGTATCTGTATTCGACGCTGCGCACGTTCTCCAGGGTCAACAGGTCGCCGAGTCGACCGGCACCATCGGCTGAGGCTTCCTGCTGGTGCTCGATGTACCAGGCCATACCGGACGACTGAGGCGGCCTGGTGTCCAGCCACCGGGTCAACCGCCATGCAGACCCCGGCGACGGGGCAGCGTCGGACGGTCCGAACATGGCTACTGCCACCATGGCGTCGATGTGCTGGCGATTGACGATGAAGGCGCTCATGCAATCTGCATCGGAAGCAGAGGGCGTCCTCACCAACCGCGGCCTCGACGCAGTTGCACGCTCGTACTACGAGGGGCGGATGGGCACGTTTTCGCCCGATGGAGCGGGTGCAGCGTCCACCTCGTCCCCCCACGCGAGCCAGCCGTCGCGCTGCTGCCGGGCGAATAGGTCCAGACGAGGAACGTCGCCCACCAGGCGTTCCAGCAGGTCGTAGCTCTCGTCGGGTTTGGCCGAGTGCTTTCCGCGAGGGGCGACGAAGTGCGAGGGAACGGCCTTGTCGGCGGGCCGAGGGGCGCCCCACGTCCCGAGCAGCAGCAGCTCCGTGGAGGTACGGACATGGTGTCCGAGGCCAATCTGGACCCTTCCCTCTCGCTCCTTGCACCACGTAACGACGGTCTTGTAGGTCGCGCCCCAGGCCGCTAGGACTTCAAGCGCGACGGGCAGAAGGGCGGCTGGCGTCCAGAGTGCGAGGTACGCATCTGCTGCCGCCCAGGCACGCACTGGGCGACCCCACGGCCGCAGCTCCATGATGACGTCCAGGCTCATGGTGTTGTAGTGCCGGGCAGCAGCACCGCGAGTACCAGCGTCGTCAAAGGCCCAGGGGGGATCGGCACAGATCAAGCCGGCTAGGAAGTCATCCGGCGGGACCGAGCACGTGAGGTCGAGCACGACCCCGGATGTCCTGCGTTCCAGTCGTTGACGGTCGGCAAGTTCCCTGCGGGCGTCCTGCAACCCGAAGTTGTGGTCGGCCAGGATTCGTTCAAGCAAGTCAGGCGCTTCCCGCTGGATTAGCTTCGCGGCTTTGATGTAGCCGGCGCTCACACCCATCGAGCGGGCTGTCCGCTCAGCGGCGGTGCCAGGGTCAGACAATCGTGTCTGACCCTTCGAGCGCCCGCCCTCGGCCATGCGCTTGCGGGCAGCCTGCGCCTCGTGCTGCTCCACCCGGAGGGCGACGACGGCGCGCTGGCTCGCCGTCATGTGCCTGCGATGCGCATTGAGGCTCACAACGAACGGCACTAGACCGGCCTCGTCGCCATCGTACTCTCGGCACTTCGGGCTTATACCGAGGTCGTGACATGCCCTCAGGCGATGCCTGCCGTCCACGACGAGCCCGCGGAATGTCCAAACGGGTTCCAGCAAGCCCCGAGCTGCCACGTCGTCTCTCAACGCCTCGTAGTCGGCCTCGGACATCGGCGGAAACATGCCTGCGACCGGGTGCAGATCGCCCTCGCCTATGTACTGTCCAGGTGCCACGTCGACGTGATGCTATAACGATGTCGCACCAGCTCCTGGGTGATCATCGCCCCCCGGTGCGCCGCCCATCTCGACGGGAGACGGCGGGTTCCCATCGGCGTGAGCGAATCTGGTGGTCACGGCCGAAAGGCGCTCTGAGTGCATGTACGCCTCATCAACCTCGACGTGTAACTCGGTCATAAAGTCTCCGTGCCGCCGTTCGCCGTTCGCGCATCTCAGCAACCCTATGACCGCGAACGCCAGACGGAGACCGCCTGCCCCCTCCTCAGTACTAGGACCCCTGGGCTTCTTGGTTCGCCATAACGAGAACGCCCTCTCGAAATCGCCGGGCCGACGATGTCGAACCCTTCCTGACGAGACGCGCGTCTGGCGAGCGGCAAGCCGGAGGCGTCGGAGCGGGGCATCGTGTGGAGGTGCT
>CAYNNW010000094.1:0-7329 GCA_964398435.1 uncultured Gaiellales bacterium
AGACCGAAGCGCCGCTCCACGAGGTGACGCTCGTCACGCGCCAGCGATGCGGTCACCGCCGCGACATCCGCCTTGAGGTCGAGCTGCTCAGCGACCAGGTCGCACGGGTCGGTCGAGTGGGGATCGGGGACGAAGGATCCAAGCGGGTCCGTCACGCCGTCGGCAGTTGGACGTGTGTAGTCGAGGCTCGCGCAGTGCATCCCAGCTCGCGCGGCCGCGACGTCGTGCTCGTCAACACGTCGGCGCATCAACGGGCTCAGTTCCGCATGCACGTCGCGCGTCTCGGGTTGGTGGCCGAGCACTTCGCTGAGGTAGTGCTCTGCGCCGCGGATCTCGCGGCGGATGTCGCTGGGGATCGTCACGGTGCCGTCGCGGTCGACGGCGCGGCCGATCGCTTGGGTGATCCACCAGGTGGCGTACGTCGAGAGCTTGTAGCCCGAATGCGGATCGAACTTCTCGATCGCACGCATCAGTCCGAGTACGCCTTCGCTGACCATGTCGAGCAACTCGAGCTGCGGCGCCCGCCGCGAGAAGCCGGCGGCGATCTTGATCACCAAGCGCAAGTTGCGCTCAACGAGTTCACCGCTCGCACGCTTGTCACCATCGCGGGCACGGACGGCGAGTGCATGTTCCTGCTCGCGCGTAAGCAGCTTCGGGTGGGCATCGATTGCCGCGTAGATCGGATAGGGGGTCTCGTCGTGGTTCATCGGTCTTGCTCCTTGGGGTCGTCGGGGTGGAGGACTGCCTCGATGCGGCGCGCGATCTGGTCGACGTCGCCGGCGAACTCGCGCAGCGCGGTGAGGTCCTCGTCGTCCCAGCCGGCGACGTACGGCACCGACTCGCAACTCGTGTCCAGGCCGATGCCAGCGCACACGATGTACGTGATCGACTCAACGAGCGTTTCCGCGCGTGCGCGCGTGTGGTTGTCGTAACCGATGCCCAGCGCATGCGCGAGCTCGTGAACCAGCACATGCACGGCGCCATTCGGAGGCAGACTGTCGTCGACGACAATCAGCCTCTCCGTCGGCTGGCAGTAGCCCTGCGCCCGTCCAGGGACCGGCTCGAACCGCACGCTGTATTCCAGCTCCGCGGCCAAGCCCCGCAATGCGGGCAAGTGGTGGGCGTGCGACTCGCCGGTGATTGGCTCAGTTGGAGGCTCGGGCAACCCATCGCCGTCGGTCTGCGAGATGTCGAACAGGCAACCGCGAAGCTGGAACCGCGGAACCTCGTCCTCCTTGCCGTCTTCGTGCTCCACCTTGAACGTGCCCTTGAACACGTTGATCGCGATCGCCCGCTCGCCCTTGATGACGTGTCGGCCGAGCCGGTTCCAGGTCAGCATCGGCGCCACACGGGTCGCATGTGGGCACTGCATAGCGATGAGCATGCAGTTGAGCGCGCTGTAGCGATGGAACGCAGCCCGTGTCTTGAGCCACCTCTGCCAGCCGTCGCTCGTCCTCAGTTCGCGCACCGCTTGCTCGATGCGCTCGGTATCCGCCGCCCTCCGTGCGGCTCGTTCCTCCTCGGTCAGGGGTCGCCTGGATCGCTTCGCCCGACTGGGCGATCGTGTGGATGTGGTCATGCTCTGCTCCGTCAGGTCGGCTTGCACCGGACCGTCCGCAGCGGCCAGGTGGCCGGGACTCGGCAGGGGGTGCCCCCACCCGGCGCCTTAGCGCCGGGCGCCACAGGCGCATCGCTCGCGATGTGGGGGATGCCGCAGACCCGGACGCAGGGCTGCTGCAGGTTCCAAGGGGCAAAGCCGACCGGGTGGTGCGTCGTCTACCCTATGCGGATGAGTCGCCGACGAAAACAGAACCACCGCAGGGCGCGGCCGAAGAAGGTGCGCGTGTCTTCACAGGGGGGACGCAGCGGCGCACCTATGCAGGTGACGCGGGATGGACGCACGATCCATATCAAGAACAACATGACGCCAGAGCAGCTCGACGCCTTCGTCAGGAAGCAGCAACAGGAATTGCCTCGCACGATCGCGCGACTGCGCGAAGAGCTGCGCACGACGCTCGCTCCGTTCGACCCGCTCCACATCATCGCCGCTACTTGGTACCTCGCGCATGTTCACGAGGAGCTGGGCTACGACAAGGTTAGCGGCGTGATCGAGTACATCTCGCTGCTGGTCAGCGAGCGGCCCACGACAGGCTCCTTCGACCCATACGCCCAACAGGACCTCGTGGAGGCCTTGTACGGGCAGCTCCCGAAGGCCTGGGAGATCGTCGACGCCTCAATCGCGATGCGCGTGCTGCGGGATGCATCGAAGGAAGGACCCGAGGCTGACCTCGCAGGCCGGCGGTTCATGGCTGGCCTTGGCATGCGCTCCGCACGGTTCTGGCACCAGGACGACGCGATGGTCCGCGAGCTGTTCGACGATCCCCAACTGGTCGCTGCGATCGAGGCCAAACTGGGATTCGCCCCGATCGACGCGCTGGCTGTTGCAAGCCATGTCGCCGACCGGCTTCCCGAAGCGATCAGCAGCGCGCAGGCGCGTGCTGTGGACGAGCACCCGAAGTTGATGGACGCGCTGCGTCGCGACGACAAGAGCGATCCCATCGTGCAGCAACTATCGGTGCTGCCTATGGCAAAGCGTCCAGCCATGGCAGAGCACTGCCTGCAGATATGGGCCTGCCTCGGTTCGGTCATCGACACTACGTTCCGCATCGACAAGCTCGCCCAGGCGTGTGGGATCGCGCCCGAGCGAGTGCGCGCGATTGTCGACGCGCTGAGCATCACCCCGCCGATCACGGCGCAGAAGACTCCCGCAGCGTCGCAGGCATCACCGCTGGACACCAAGCCGTTCGTCAGCGCGGGGGACGTCTTCGTCGTCGGCGCGCCGGGACAGGTCACGACCTGTGTGCGAGGCGTGCTCGAGGCCGCGCTGAAGGGCACGGCCGACTGGAACCGATACGACCACCACCGCGCCGCCTGGCTCGAGGCACGTGCGACCGAACTGCTAGATACGGCGTTGCGTCCCGAGCTCGTGCTGCGCGGCGCCGTGTATAGCTTCGTCGACGAGGACGGAGCGACAATCAACGGCGAGGGCGACGCGATGCTCCTTGTCGGCAACGCCTTGATCCTGCTCGAGGCGAAGGCCGGCAACGCCGACGCGCGTGGACGCATCGGAGCGGATATCCGAGACCTTCTGGAGGCAGCAGCGCAGCAAGCACAGCGAACCATGGACGCCATCACACGCGGAGCGACATTCGTGACAGCCGACGGCGACGAGATTCCGGCATCCCGGTTCGCCGACGTCGAGCACGTGTTCCCGATCGCGGTGACGATCGAGAACCTGCAATGGGTCGCACCGGAGGTGGCCAAGGCGATCGACGCCGGCCTCGTGACGAGGACCGTCGAACTCCCCTGGGCCATCAACGTCGCCGATCTCGAGATCGTCTGCGACCTGATGCAGCTGCCCTGCGAACTGCTTCACTACCTGCGCGAACGCCGCGTTGCCACCGAAGACGACTACCTCGAGATCAACGACGAACTCGACGCGACGATCGCCTATCTAGAGGAAGGTCTGGTCCAGCTGCGGAAGGGCAAGCCTGCAGACGCGCACGTCTCGCTCGTCGGGTTCTTCGAGCACGTCCAGCAGTACGTCCTCGACGAGCAAGCCGGAGTGGCCGATGGGGCACCGCGTCCTTCACATCGGATACCCGACGTGGCACGGGATGAACTCGCTCAGCTCGACGCGGATCGACCAGCGGGATTCCTCGATCAATCGTTCGTGTTGCTCGACGAGGTCAAGTATTCCTCGTAGGGATCATCGCTCGCGACCGATCCCCCGCCCTAGCTCGCGTCCAAGGACGCGAGAGGCCGTCTCGCGGGTCACGGCTGTTGGGCGAAGCCCGAGGCGACGACGGTGCACTTCCAAGCGAGCCGCATCGCGAGTCCATTGCGCTTGAGCCTCGCGGTCTAGGGGCACCGGGCCAATCAGCGGCAGTAGATACGCCGGAGGCTGCTCGACAAGCCGGTCCCGCAGTTGCGCCATCCGTCGGTCGCGGTTTGTTGCGAGCCCTTCGCGGTCCGAGCTTGGCAGGTCGTGACGTGAGGATAGTCGGCGCAGGTCCGCGACCGAGAGTCGCGATTCCGACGTCTCATGCTCTGCGGAGAGCGACTGGGCGGCGCTCCTGGATGCCAGATGCGACAACTCCGCGATGGCGGCCGCGTACCGCTGCTCCTCGCTCAATGGCTTGCGTGTACTTGGGTCAAGGGAGGGTGCTTCGACATAGATCCGTGACGCGTCCTTCGCGCGACTCATCGCCACGTAAATCCACTCGCGGGAGACATGCTCGGAGGCGAGCACGAACGCCTCGCCATTGACGGTCAGGCCCTGTGCTTTGTGCCCTGTCGTCGCCCAGCCGTACGTGGTGTGTCCCTGCTCGAGGTAGTCGCGAGGAATTGAGTGGCGCGTGCCGTCGGCTGTCGTGATGGTGAGCTGGTCACGGTCGACGTGTGTCACGGTCCCACGCGTGCCGTTGGCGAGTCCAAGCCGGCGATCGTTGCGTAGGCAGAGCAATTCGTCGCCGGCCGACCACTCCCGACCTCCTGCTGTGATCCGGTCACCGCCCAGCAGCCCGCGGGTGTCGAGCGCGGTGCGAACGCTCTGGTTGAGAGCGTCGACGTCGCGGTTGGTGTACGCAACCATTGCGACCTCGGGATGCACCTCGCGCGCCGCGAGCCAATCCGACACGAGGCGTTGCCGGAGTGCGTCGCGGTTGGGGTCGACGACAATGCGATCCTTGGCCACGTAGTTCTGGATTGCGGCGTCGGTGCTGCCGGCGGGCAGCTCGGCGAGTGTGCCGCGCTCCCACGCTTCGCGTTGGCGCCGGTTCTCAAGCAGGCGCTCGACACGGCCGTGCTTCTCGAAGCGGTGGACGAGGCCGCCAAAGGCGCCACCTGCACCGATCTCGGGGAGTTGGTGATGGTCACCGACGAGCACGAGCTTCGCGATTGAGGCGGCGGCGTCGCGGACTCGCAGTGCTTGTTGTGCGCTGCGAGCACGGCTTGCGCAGGTGCGGCTGCCTTCGCGCAAGCGGGGACCGTCTTGTCCTCCTTGCCGGCGGCATTCGAGGTTGGCGTGACGAGCAGAGTGCCAGCGAGCACAGCTGTCGCGATGAGTCGGGTCGGGGAGGCGGGGAGCAGGGTGGTTTCCTTTGGGGGATCAGGCGGAGTGGCGGAGTTGGCGCCAGGAGGGCTCGAGCTGGCGAAGGTCGTGGTCGAGGCGCCGTCGGGTCAGCGGTCCGAGCTGGCTTGTGAGGCGTAGTGCGCTCGCCAGTGGCGAGGTGGTGCGGTAGGTCGCGTAGACACCGGTCAGCCCGTAGTGGAAGTCGACGAGCGTGTGGTCCGGCGATGTCGTTGAGATGTGCGCGATGCCGTGGAGGACGTGCGGGGGCAGATCCAGCTCTTCCAGCCGATACGAGCCGGTGATGTCGAGCACAGTGGTGCCGTCCACCAGCAGGATCGTGGGCATCGGCGTGCCGAGCAGCGCGATCCCGCCACCGACTCGGTCGCTGAGGTTGCGTGCTTCGTTGACGCTGTCCGGCAGACGCGGCGCGCGGAGCTTGAGCACTGCCTTGCGGGTGAGCAGTGCGCCGCGGGCGTGCATCACGGTGATGCCCCGGCTGGCGCCGGGCGCCGACAGCAACCGAAGCGCAGCGATGAGGGCCAGATCGGGGCGGTCCGGGTAGTTGACCGTGACGAGTGCGCCGAGGTCATGCAGCGACGGGATCGGTACGACGCGGGTCATGCTGACTCCTCTCGCGGCCGTCCCGAGTCGAGATGCCAGCGCACGCGTGGCGCGGCACTCGCGGCGAGCTGGCGCGCCATTTGTTCGTACGTGCGGTTGAGTGCGGGGAGGGTCTCCTCGGGCAGGAACTGGTACGCGACCGCGGTCCCCATCGGGAGGTCCTCGATCACGGCTTCGTCCGAGGGCTCCGCGGGCAGCCGACCGACGAAGGGGTGAATCAGGACGCCTGGGTCGTCGTGGTCGTTCCAGTACGCGAGGTCCATGACATGCGGGCCGACAACCAGCACCGCGTGGGGCTGGTCGTAGCCGAGCAGCACCATTGCGGGGCCGACCTGGTCGTCGAACTGCGCGAGCTCAGCGTCCGTGCGCGGGATGAGTGCGCCACCAAGGCGGAAGAGCGCGGAGCGCCCGTACACGATCCCGCGAACGACCCTGACGTTCGGCACGCTTTGGGTGATATGCGCGATGAGCAGCTGCGCGGCGCGGAAGCGTACGTGCCAGCTAACGGCGTAGCCTGCCTCTGCGACGGCGTCGACGACTGCGATGCAGACGTCCTCGAGTGGGTTCGTGCTGCGCCTCATATTGCGAACGCCTCCATCGTTTCGCGCCGTCGGGCGCTGCTGGAGAAGGCGTAGTGCAGGCGGGTCGTGTCGAGAGAGGAGTGGCCGAGCACGTCGGCGACCACGTCGATCGGATGGCCGTCGTTGAGAAGGATGGTGGCGAACGACCTGCGCAAGGCGTGCGGCGACACAGCGCTGCGTGGCTCGCGTCCCTTGCGTTCGAGCGGGTACAGGCCGGCAAGGCACGCGCGGCGCTTGAGCTGTCGATACAGAGTGCTGGCGCGGACCGGCTGACCATTCCTGGTCAACAGCACAAAGTCGGTCTCAGGGTCTTGGCGGGCGGCGGCGATTGCCCGGGACGTCTCGGCGGCGATTTCCATGTGAACAAACCAGCGCCGCAGTTCGCCGGCAAGCACGGGATGGATGTCGATCACCCGCGTCTTGCCGCCCTTTCCGCGGAGCGTCATCGTGCGGGTGTTGAAGTCCACCTCCCTCCAGCGGAGGGATCGCAGCTCGCCGGACCGCGCGCCGGTGTAGACAAGCAGGTACGTCTGGATTCGGTCGCGCGGTGTGGTGTTGATGTGGAGCAGTCGGCGCAGCTCGTCAGCGGAGAGGTGCATCCCGGGGGTTCGAGCGATCCTTGGTGCGCGCACGGATGCCGAGGGATCGGCATCGACGAGGCGCACCGCGCGACCATAGGCATAGAAGCTACGCAGGGAGGCAAGGTAATTCTTGCGCGTGCTCGGAGACAGCGGCCCGCCGACCCGATCGGCAGCTCGCAGCGACGCGAGGAAGCGATGCACGTCGCCAGGCGTCGCATGGAGCAGCGCAGCGACATTCGCGGACGCGCCATTGGCATGCAACCAGACCGAGAACGCTGCGAGATGCGTGCGGTACTTGGCCCGCGTCGCCTCGGTGACGTCCGCCTGGAGAATGAACTCGACGATCAGGTCGCGACTTGGACCTGCGCCTTCGAGGTGGTTGGTGTGTGCCGTTGCCATCGCGAATGCTCCA
>CAYNNW010000095.1:0-3580 GCA_964398435.1 uncultured Gaiellales bacterium
ATGCGTACGACAACCGTGGATGTTGGCCAACCGCACCATGCGCAGCCAGCGGTGATGAGCCACGCCGCGTTTGCCGCCGCTACGGAACGACGTACGTCGCAACAGGTCGCCACGATGATGCAACTGCTGCAGAGCGCCGCCGACGACCAGTTCGACAAGCTGGACTACTCGGGCACGGGCGACGAGGCGGTGCTGACCGCAGTCCTGCGTCGCGACGGCCACTCGGTACCACTGCTGACCGCGCACACGTCGGGAGAACTGGTTCTCTCGTTTGCTGCGCTCGCCGAGGTCGATGCCAGCTGGACAGCACGCGCTGAGCTTGCACAGAGCCTGAGTCGCATGCTCGGGGGCGATCTTGGTGATGTGAAATCGATCGGCGAGGTACGACTCTCGATCACCGAGCACCTGAATGACGCGACGCTGATGGAAGCGTTTACCGAAATGCTCGGCGACACGATCGACACGATTCGCTCGGGACCGTCCAAGAGCGGTAGGGCGCGACTCGCACGGAGCGCTGCATGAGCAGCTGACCACCCGAGCCACGTCCCAGGGACGGTGCGGAGCCACGGAACGAGCTCCCGCACCGACGGGTGTTTCCCTCATAACATCGTTCCTCCGCGGATCACCCCGCCCATCTGGGCGGGGTGATCTCCGTTGACGGCCACTCCGATGGCCACTGGCATCTGTCTCGCACGCGCCCGCGCGGTGGTAGCATCCATCCCCGGCCGTCCCGCCCGCCCCCTGGCGAGAGTCGTTCCCCTGCACGTGTCGCAGCGATCCGACGACCGTCGAGGTAGAGCTGGCTGGATAGCCGCCCGACAGGCACTACCCGTCACCGCGCCCAACGCTCTGTGGCACGTGCCCTACCAACGGGAGCCACGATGAATGATCGTCCGACGGACCAGCAGAAAGGGACCGCTGCAATGACCACGCTTACCCCGACGTCGACCAGTGAGATCGAGACAGCGGCAGAGTCCAGTGGTCTGGAACTGTTCGACCTGATGGGGCAGTACCAGTACGAGCAGGTCGTTCTGTGCAGTGAGCCGTACACCAAGCTGAAGGCGGTCATCTGCATCCACAACACAACGCTGGGGCCTGCCCTGGGTGGCATCCGCATGTGGCCATACCAGCACGAGCACGACGCGATGATCGACTGCATGCGACTGGCTCGGGCGATGACCTTCAAGGCAGCCGTTGCCGGGCTCAACCTGGGCGGCGGCAAGACCGTTGTCATCGGAGACCCCCGCAAGGACAAGAGCGAAGCACTGTTCCGTGCGCTCGGACGATTCATCGACACACTTGGCGGCCGCTACATTGCCGCCGAGGATGTCGGTACGGCGACCGAGGACATGGACTACGTGGCCATGGAGACGCCGTACGTCACCGGCATCGAGCTGTCGTCGGGCGGAAGCGGCGACCCCTCACCAATGACGGCGCTGGGTGTCTTCGCGGGTATTCGCGCGGCAGCATTCAAGGCGTTCGGCACGGATGACCTGAAGGGCCGTGCAATTGCCGTGCAGGGCTGTGGCAACGTTGGCCGACACCTGATTCGCCACCTCGCGGAGTCGGGGGCCAAGGTCTGGATCACCGACATCCACCAGGACAACATCGATCCATTGGCCGCGAGCCTGGACGTCGAAGTTGTCGCTCCCGAAGACATCTACGATGTCCCGATGGACATCTTCACGCCGTGCGCACTGGGCGGGATCGTCAACGAAGAGACATTGGCGCGGATGACATCGTCCGGCAATCTCAAGGTTGTTGCCGGCGCTGCCAACAACGTGCTCAGCGACGATCAGATGGGATTCGAGCTGCACCAGCGAGGAATTCTGTACGCCCCCGACTACGTGATCAATGCCGGCGGCCTGATCAACGTCAGCGAGGAACTCGGTGGCTACAACGAGGACCGCGCACGCAAGCGGGTCGAGCGCATCTTTGACAACCTGACGAAGATCTTCGACACGGCGGCCGAGCAGAACATTCCTCCGCACGAAGCGGCCGAGCGCGTTGCACTCGAGCGAATCCAGATGGTCCGCCCGATCGCAGACGTCTACACCGCGCGCACCCGCAATGCCTGGCAGCACCGGCCGATTGCGTTGCAGCGCAACAACTAATCGTTACGCCCATAGCCTTCAGCCACCCCACGTCATCGGTACCCCTGGGCGAAACGTCAGCGCTCGGACCGCCGACATTCAGGTAAGGGACGTCGCGCGTGCCTGCTTGGTTCTGCGCAGATCGATGGAGCATGAGGGCAATGACCGGAATCTCGGTAGGGAGTGCAGCACGCGGAATACGGCGCGCGCTTCCATGGATCGGCGGCGCCGCAGCAGGGCTCGCCGCGGTTGACGTGGCACGCTACACACTGGGAAGCGGCCCGGGAAACCGTGGAACCGTGACCGGTGTTCTTGCCGGATACCGGCATGTCGCACTGTTCCACCTGAAGAACCTGCACCACCCGGGTCGGCTGATCAGCCTGAACCAATCCGTCTTCGACGCGCTGGATGCCGAGAAGCTGCTCTTCCATTCAGGCTCGATTCGCCCGCACAATGACGACGCCGCCGACGCATTCCGGCACACCTTCGGCGGAGCACTGACCACCTACCGGATGGCACATGATCGAGGAATGCCACTGGACGAGGCACGCGCGTGGGTGCTCGAAGGTGGCATTGCGCACGAGAACGACTCACAACTCGTGGGCGAAGCATACGAGCGTGCCCGACAGATGGATGAGTTCAACAACATCGTTGGAGTGAACCTGGTCACGGCCGAAGATGCGGCCCACGGCGTCTCGGGAAATCCGGAGCAGGTAATGGCGCAACGCGTTCTGGATGCGATGTCGCGCGGTGAGGTGGTGGTTCTTGAGGGCTCAGGTGGCCTGCCACGGCGAACGCGCGCGACCGACCTTCCGCCGAATGTGGCAGATGCGGTTCGGAATCTGGCTAACTGAGAACGAGTCCCGAGTCGCGCCAGGTCGCATTGCGCTGGATCGGCGCCGTTGGAACCTTGCGCGGATCACCGCCGTTGTCGATCTCCCGCACAGCAGCACGACCGGATCCCAGGTCCAGCTTGACCGCAAAGCGGTACCAGGCGATGTCCCAGACCAGTGTCACGTGAACCTGACGGGGCAGACCGGGGCCCTGATCGTCGACAGACACATCGGGCTCACCCAGCGTACGCGCGATCCGCGCCATCCGGTCAGCGTGCTCCGAAGCATTGAATGCATCCAGCGCGTGCCCCTGCATCGCACGCGGATCTGCCTCTGAACGGCGCGCGGCCTGCAGTCGCTGCACCTGTGAATCGCGCGTTCGCAGCGCTGTCCGCAGGCGCGCAATCTCCTCGGCCTGGCTGGAGATCAAGCGCTGGTCACGAGCGCGCCCAACCGGGTCGGCCTCGCGGCGAAGTCGGTCCAGCTCGCGCTCCTGCTTCCGCAGCGCCTGCGTCAGCGATTCCAGGCGACCATGCTCAAATGTGGCACCCTGCTGACCACTGCTGCGCACGGCTTCGAGGTGCTGTCGAATTTCGTCGAAGGCCGACTCCTGCTGCGGCGGCTCAACCGCAACGGCCGCGGCCTGTCGCTGGG
>CAYNNW010000095.1:3590-7326 GCA_964398435.1 uncultured Gaiellales bacterium
TGCTGCCAGACGCCCGAACGCGCATGCGAGAGGACTGTGCTCGACCTGCTACGTCTGCGGGCTCCAGGCCGCGTCGACGGGCGGTGTCGTGGCACAGCTCGCACACGGGAACTGACTGCTCTCGGGCATCGCTGAAAACGCGAAATCCCTCGCCCACCAGCAGACTTCGACCGCATACTCCGCAGTCTGGCGGTGCTCCCGATTCCGCCACCCCCACACTCAAATCCCGCACGCCTGATACCTCGAATTCATCGTCGCTCGTCCCCGGCAAAGAAGTCTGGCGAGTGTAGCCATTGACGATGTATCGATGCGGCAGTTGTCCGACTGCTGACCACGCGCTCGCCGCTGGTGCCCGGCGAGCTCGAAATGTCAGGGTGTTGCGCCGCAGGCGAACGCTGCGTCAAACCGGCCCGAGCATCCCGCGAGAGCTGCCTCGAACTGCTTGACCTCATCGGTCGTCAGCGTGGTAAGCACGCTCGTGCGCGGCACCGTTCCGCTCGTTGGCTTGACGACCGCATGCGATTCGCCGTTCTTGGTCACGACCATGCTGGTCAATGCGTACGGCTTGAACGTCTCGGTAGTCCAATCGAATCGTGTTCCATTGGTCAGGGTCAACGACGCTCGACCGTAGCCAATCCAGAATGTTCGCAGGATCTCGAAGCCATTGGCCGTGCGTCCAATTGCGGTTCGCACGATCGGATCGCCCCAGATCGCAATTCGCTGCTCCTTGTCCTCCTTGCAGGTGAACTCGACCCCCAGGGCCTCGCGCCACGTAATCGTGTCGGCTCCCGCCTCGCGGACACCTTCGTAGATCGGGTAGCCGCGAAGTTCCCAGCTGCATCCAGGAATCGTGACCGGCGGCGGCGACGGCGGCGGTGCGATCGGTGATGGCGGCGGGGGCGGCGGAGCAACCGGCGGCGGAGCAACTGGGGGTTCCGGTGTCGGATCCTGGCCTGCCTTGGGGCACCCCTCTACAGGTGCCGGCACGATGTCGCCTGTATGCGTTCCGTGCCCGTTGAGCCCCTCTTCGGCGACAGTAATCCTGACGTACGGATACTTCTTGGATCTCGTCGCATGGCAGATCGAGATCTTCTGCTTCACTTTTCCTGTCGGGCATCCCGTGATCGGCATGGGCACGATGTCCTCACTATGCAGTGCATGACCGCTGAGCCCATTCTCGGACACGGTAATGCGCACAAACGGATTGCTGGCCGATCGCGTTGCATGGCAGATCGTAATCTTGGCAGTGGGAGCTCCGTTGCCGCCTCCTCCGGCATTTCCGCCACCGTTGCCGCCACCGTTGCCGTTGCCACCAGCATTGCCGCCGGCGTTGTTGGGACAGCCAGTCGCCGGCGCCGGAATGATGTCGTTTGTGTGGTCTCCGTGACCATTGAGCCCGTTTGCTGAGACGGTGATGGTCACGTACGGGTTCGTGCTCGATGAGGTCGCGTGGCAAATCGTTATCTTTGCTGCTGGCGACCCGGCATTGCCATTGCCATTACCGTTGCCATTCCCGTTGCCGTTGCCGCCGGCTGCCGCATGCGCCGCAATCGGGATGACCGCCATCGCAGCCGTCGCTACAACTGCGCACGCGGCGCGCATGATTCCTCTACCCACGAGTCCCCCCAGACACCGTTCCACCCATCTTTCAACGGCACGAAACTCAAAGTGTTGAGGGTTTGCACATCAATGCTTACAACTGTTTAACAATCTCCATATATTTGCCAGAAATGCGCGCTATGCGGGAATATCACCGCTGTATAGCCGAGCTGCCTGAGCTGGATCGTCGGCATCGGTGACGAGGATTGCGTGTACGCCGGGACCCAGATGCCGGGCGACCCCGGATCCATCCGTCGACAGAACGTCTATGCCCTCAAACTTCTGACCGGGCGCATCAATCTTCCATGCTGGCCCCAGCGACCCGTCCAGGTTGATCACACCGAGCGTCGACCCCACCACGGCACCGTCCCCCGTGGCGCTGTCGGTCCGCTCGGCAGTGGCCAGATAGGCGATTGATCCGTCCTTCAGGGCGCGGGCGTCTGCGAATGTCAACGGTACGCCACGAAGCTTTCCCAGGTCGTATTCACGAACCGACGAGATGGCGCTACCGTCTATTCGGCCGGTCGCTGTAATCGACTGCAGCGCCCTCGACAATGCAACGTCCACGATCATGTTCCTGCCGTGCAACGAATTCCCACGCTGAAACAGGCGCAATGTGCCGCCCTGAACGACTGCCCCCTCAATGTTCAGGTCGCCGGGGACGTGCTTCTTCAGCGTGCTGTACATCGATGACAGGTCGATCGTCCGCGGGGTTCCTACCGGCTCACCGTCCTGGCCGAGTTCCCAGAGGAACCCCCGGTTTCTGGACTGACCGCTCCCAGACCCGACCCCCATCAGCGCCCCGTTCGGCAGCTGCGGCAGTGGCGGGACTGTCGTAATCGATTCGATGTCGGGACGTAGCGCGCGGCGTTTGTCGGGATCGAGGGGGAGTGCGCCGGGAAATACGCGAATGAATCGGCCGGGCTCACTCGGGACTCTGCCACTCCCGCCTGCTGGCGAGCCACCAAATACTGCAAGATGGTTCTCATCGTCTGACACGACGTACGTTGATCGCCCCGCCCTGACGACACCCGATGCGCCTCCCAGGTGTGGCGGGCGGCCCTCGGGATGCGACACGACGTCCAGCTCCCGCACGAAGGTAACGTCAATCGATCGTCCACTGATGCGAGGTGGCGATACGGGTGCTGCGACGACGAGTGACATTCTTGAATTGTCGCGCACGTCGGCCTGCACCCGGAGGTGCGATCAGCACGCCTGACCGGGTCAGCAGCGGGCTGGCCGTTGGGAGCCAGCGGCCAACATTTCTTCTGCGGGCCGCCGGAGGTTGTGTCCGTAACCTTTAGGCGCCTGTCCGAAGCTGAATCGCAATGCCAGCCGGATCTCGCAGCGCGGGCCACCCCTCGAGCTGGAACTCACGCCCCCCGTTGCTGCGATGGCGGGCGATGATCGCTGCCCGGTCCGCGGGCGAGACTTCAACTGAATACCAGTCAAGCCCCGTCATGCCATCGGATCTCGGCTCGCTCCCACGCGATGCCCACGTGTTCATTCCCAGGTGGTGGTGGTACTCGTTGGCAGCCATGAACGCAGCGGTTGCGAAGTGGAACGTTGTGTCCAGCCCCAGGATGCGGTCGTACCAATCCATCGACGCACCGAGGTCCCCAACCTTGAGATGGACGTGGCCGACGACTGTCCCATCCGGCATGTGTTCGGCTTCGGATGCGCCGTCACTGCTCGTCGCGAGAAGTGATTCCAGGTCAAGCGGCAATGTTGCCATCTCAACCCCGCTGTCATTCCAGCTCCATCGTCCGGGTGGGCGATCGCAGTAGAGCTCGATGCCGTTTCCCTCGGGGTCGGCCACGTACAGCGCCTCACTGACCAGATGGTCGGCCGCGCCCTCGAGTTCGCCGCCGTTCGCGACAAGCCGCCTGAGCGATACCGCCAGGTCGGCGCGGTCGGGTACCAGCAGCGCAACATGGAAGAGCCCGCAGCCATGCGCAGGCTCACGATGCGCCTCGCGGTTCTCAGCCAGTTCGATCAGCGTGCGGGTGCCAGCCCCGAGCCGCACCGTCGAGCCACCGTCCTCAAGCACGCATAGGCCGATCGCCCGCGCCCAGAAGTCGCTGACGGTCGCGAGGTCGCGAACAGTGAGCCGCACGGGACCAAGCTGTAGTTGTGC
>CAYNNW010000096.1:0-7292 GCA_964398435.1 uncultured Gaiellales bacterium
AACTTGCCAACCTGTGCGGGGCGCTCGGCCCGTGCACGGGCCGCAACGTCGCGCTCGCGCCAGGTGGCGGCAGCCAGCGTACGCCCTGCGACGTCGTCGACAATCTGTGCTTCAACTCCGCGATTGGAGCGATGCACGACGAGACGAGGACGGTCTGCGGTACCGCGAACGTCCGCGCGGATGCGCATGTGTCGCCGTCGTCGAAGTTGTTCGGGGGTGATTCGTGCCATGTTCTGCCTGCCTGGATCCTGTCTGCGGCCGGTGACCGCGCCGGATTACTGTGCTCGCTTGCCAATCTTGCGGCGCACGTACTCGCCCGAGTAGCGAATACCCTTGCCCTTGTAGGGCTCCGGTGGTCGCAGCTGTCGGATTCGCGCGCTCATCTCGCCAACGAGCTGCTTGTCAATTCCCTTGACCGCCATCTGGTTCGGGGCAATCACCGGGTACTCGATGCCCTCGGGCGGTGTCAGCACGACCGGGTGCGAAAAGCCCGCAGACAGATCGACATCCTTGCCCTTCTGAACGAAGCGGTAACCGACACCGACGATCTCAAGGCGCTTCTCGTAGCCGTTCGTAACACCTTCGACCATGTTGGCAATCAACGTTCGGGTCAACCCGTGCGCTGACCTGTGAATCGGTCGATTGGTCGGCCGGGTCACATTGATGACATTGCCCTCATGGTCGATCGCGATGTCACGCGGGAGCCGCTGGGTGAGTTCGCCCTTCGGTCCCTTGACGCGCGCGACCATGCCGTCGAGCGTGAACTCGACGCCTGACGGCAGCTCGACTGGCTTGTTTCCAATTCGTGACATTGTTCGTTCCTTGCCTTACCAGACGTGGCAGAGCACTTCGCCGCCAATATTGTGGCCGGCAGCTTCCTTGCTCGTCATCAACCCGCGTGAAGTGGACATCACAGCGATCCCCATACCGCCAAGTACCTTGGGCAGCCGCGAAGACTGCGCATACTCGCGACGGCCAGGCTTCGATACGCGCTTGAGGCCCGTGATTGCGTGGCTTCGATCAGCGGTGTAGCGAAGTCGGGTCACCAGCACCTTGCAGTACGTCCCGTCTTCAACGCGAAAGTCGTCGACGTAGCCCTCGCGCTTGAGGATTCGTGCCATGCCTGCGAGCAGCTTGGTCGCGGGCACCGCAACCTCGTCGTGCATTGCAGTTCCGGCGTTACGGATCCGTGTCAGGTAGTCGCCGACCGGGTCACTGACCTGGCCCGTGTACCGCACGTTCGTAATGTCAATGGTCTGCTTCATCTGTTACCAGCTCGCCTTCGTCATCCCGGGAATCAGTCCTCGGTGCGCCATCTCACGAAGACAGATCCGGCAGATCCCGAACTTGCGGTAGACCGACCGCGACCGTCCACATGTGCGGCAGCGCGAGTAGGCGCGCGTTGGGAACTTGGGGTCCCGTGCGGCCTTGACCTTCCATGATGTCTTTGCCATTACCTAGCCAGCCTTTCGCTATGCCGTTGCCGTTTGCCGCTGCTTGCGGAACGGCATGCCGAACTTGGTGAGCAGCAGTCGCGACGCCTCTACGTCAGAACCGCTGATCGTGAAAATGATGTCGAGACCGCGAACCATGTCGACGGTGTCGTAATCGATCTCAGGGAAGATGATCTGCTCACGAATACCGAGCGCGTAGTTCCCCTGGCGATCGAACGACTTGTCGCTGACTCCGCGGAAGTCACGGATTCGTGGAAGCGACACCGAGAGCAGCCGGTCGAGGAACTCGTACATACGAACGCCGCGAAGCGTTACCTTGCAGCCGAGCGGCATCCCGTCGCGGATCTTGAAGGTTGCGACCGACTTGCGAGCCTTGGTCATCAATGGACGCTGACCGGTGATCTCAGCGAGCTGATCCATGGCAGCGTCGAGCAACTTGCTGTTGTTCTTCGCCTCACCAACGCCCATGTTGAGCGTGATCTTCTCGATCTTCGGTACCTGCATGATCGATGACAGGCCGAGCTCTTCCTTGAGCTGCGGACGAATTTCGTTGAAGTATCGGTCCTTGAGCCGTGCCATCGCGATCACGCGTCCTTCGGCGTCTTGGCGGCCTTGCCACCACGCGCCTTCTTCGTCTGGTCAATGTCGACGCCATCGCCACGGGCGATGCGTATCTTGCGCCGCTCAGATCCTTCACCGTCGAACCGGAATCCGATGCGCCGAGGCTTGTCAGAACCTGGGCTGACGATCGCGACGTTGGAGATGTGGATTGGTGAGGGGCGCTCGATAACACCACCGGACTGCTGCTGGCGGGCTGCAGCCTGTGGGTTGGCGGGCGGGCGTGGCTTCGTGTGTCGCTTGTGGATGTTGAGTCCCTCAACGACGACACGCTGCTGTTCTGGGAGTACCCGCTCGACGAGGCCGCGCTTGCCACGGTCCTTGCCTGCCAGGATCTCGACAGTATCGCCCTTGCGAATCTTGATTCTTCCAGCTTCACGTGCCATCAGAGCACCTCCGGTGCCAGCGAGACGATCTTCATGAAGCTGCGATCGCGAAGCTCACGCGCAACTGGTCCGAAGATTCGAGTACCGCGCGGGTTGCGCTGGTTGTCGATGATCACGCACGCGTTCTCATCAAACTGAATCGACGTCCCGTCGGGGCGGCTGAACGCCTTCTTGGTACGCACGACCACCGCTCGGACCACATCGCCCTTGCGTACTGAACCACCGGGCTGTGCCTGCTTGACGGTGCCCACAACGACGTCGCCCACCGAGGCGTACCGTCGTCGGGATCCACCAAGGACCCGGATACAGAGGAGTTCGCGCGCGCCGGTGTTGTCGGCAACACGCATTCGTGATTCTTGCTGGATCATGGTTACTTCGCCCGCTCGACGACTTCGAGAAGTCGCCAGGTCTTCGTCTTGGACAGGGGACGACACGAGCCGACACGAACCGTGTCGCCAACATGCGCGTCATTGCGCTCATCGTGCACATGCACCTTGCTGGAACGCCGAATGACCTTGCCGTAGCGAGGGTGCGTCTTGGAGCGGTCGAGCCGCACGACAATGGACTTCTCCATTATCGGTTGTAACTGACATCAGGCTCCTGCCTCCACTGCGACGTCGGTCGCGCCAGCCTTGGCTGCCTTCCGACTGCGGTCGCCGAGTACTGTAAGGAGTTGAGCGATCTGCCGCTTCACCTGACCCATGCGTGCCGGGTTCTCCAGCGCGCCCATGGCGTGCTGAAAGCGAAGCTCAAGCAACTCGGCGCGACGTGCGTCAAGTTCCTTCTTCAGATCGGATTCTTCCTTGGCTCGCATGTCCGCGATCTTCACAGCTCACCGTCCCTGGTGACGAACTTGCACTTCACCGGGAGCTTCATTGCCGCAAGCCGCATGGCCTCGCGAGCGAGCGGCTCGGGCACTCCCGACAGCTCAAACATGACTCCGCCCGGCTTGATGACAGCGACCCAGCCTTCGGGCGAGCCCTTGCCCTTACCCATGCGGGTTTCGAGCGGCTTCTTGGTGATCGGCTTGTGTGGGAACAGATTGATCCACACCTTACCGCCACGCTTGATCTTGCGGGTCATTGCAATACGGGCTGCCTCGATCTGGCGGTTGGTGATCCAACCCCGCTCGAGTGACTTGAGTCCGTACTGACCGAAGGTGACCGAGGTGTTGCCCTTGGCCAGCCCACGACGGCGACCACGATGGTGTCGTCGATATCGAGTTCGCTTTGGAAGCAACATCGGTTACTACCCTTCCTTCCCTGGCTGCGTCTTGGCCGCCGGGCGACCGCCACGCGATGAGCCACCGCTTCGTCCGGCACCGCCGCCGCGCGATGGGCCACCGTCACGACCACCGGCTCCGCCGCGATTGCCGCGACCGCGACCACCGCGGGTCTTGCCGCCTCGTGCGTCACCGTCGTCGATGCGCATGCGGCCGGACTCGAATCCTTCGGGCAGAACCTCGCCCTTGTTGATCCACACCTTGACACCAATGCGACCGAACGTGGTCTTGGCTTCAACGAATCCATAGTCGATGTCAGCTCGCAGCGTGTGCAGTGGCACGCGCCCCTCGCTGTACCCCTCGACTCGAGCCATCTCGGCACCGCCGAGACGACCACCACAGCGTACGCGGACACCGTGGGCACCGGAGCGCATTGCCGAGGCAAGCGAGCGCTTCATCGCGCGACGGAATGCGACACGGTTTTCGAGCTGCTCTGCGATTCCCTGTGCAACAAGCTTGGCGTCCAGTTCGGGCCGCTTGATCTCGTTGATGTTGATGTGGACGCCCTTGCCGGTCATCGCGCCGATCTCGCGTCGAAGTGCGTCGACCTCGGAGCCGGACTTGCCGATCACGATGCCCGGCCGCGCGGTGTAGATGTCGACGGTGACCTTCTGCGGGTCCTTGCGAATGAGAATGTCACTGATCCCGGCATGACCGAGCTTGCCCTCGATATGCCGACGGATCGAGACGTCCTCGACCAGGTAATCCGCGAATTCCTTCTCAGTGAACCAGTGCGAACGCCAGTCGTGAATGATGCCGACCCTCAGGCCGCCCGGGTGAATCTTCTGCCCCATCAGTCGTTGCCTTCCTGCGAGGTCGGAGTTGCATCCGACCCGGTTGTTCCTTCGTCAGCAGCTGTGGTCTTGTCCGAAGCACCAGCGGGTGCGGCGGCCTTCTTCTCTGCAGCGGCCTTGGGCTTCGATGCTTTCTTCGTGGGTGCGTCGGCAGCAGCCGGCTTGCGCGATGCCGACTTGCTGGCTGCCACGCGGGCTGCCCGGTCGCCTCGTGCCGGTCCGCTCGAGGCCGTCGACTTGCGCGCAGGCGCTTCAGCGGCAACGCCGACCTGAATCGTTACGTGGCACGTTCGCTTGTTGATGCGGTCCGCGCTGCCGCGAGCCCGTGGCTTCCACCGCTTGAACGTTGGTCCCTCGTCCACCCAGGCAGCGACGACGGTCAGCTCGGACGCGTCAAGCTCATGATTGTTCTCAGCATTGGCAACGGCAGACTTGAGCACCTTGGCGATCTCGGTTGCGGCAGATCGCTCGCAGTACTTCAGGATCGTGGCGGCGTCTGCGACGCTCTTGCCGCGAATGAGGTCGACGACGAGTCGTCCCTTCTGCGCGCTGAATCGCAGGTAGCGGGCCACGGCTCGCACCGGTGCAACGTCAACATCGCCGGAGCGGCGCGCGGCCTTCTTCTCGGCAGCTGCCGCAGCGGCCTTCTCCTCGGGAGTTGTTGCCGTCTTCTTCGCAGCTGCTTTCTTGGCAGGCGCGGACTTCTTCTTCGCAGCAGGCTTCTTTGCCGGCGCAGCAGCATCACCCTCGGCAGCGGTGCCGGGCTCTGCTTCGTCCTTGTTTGGTGTGTCGTCGCTGTTCATGACGTTTGTTCTGCCTTCCCTGACCTGTGCAGGCGACTAGCGCCGTCCCGAGCGGTCTGCTCCGTGACCCCGGTAGTAGCGAGATGGAGCGAATTCGCCGAGCTTGTGGCCGACCATCGATTCGGAGATGAAAACGGGGACATGCTTGCGACCGTCGTGTACGGCGATCGTGTGTCCAACCATCTCTGGAAAGATCGTCGATGAGCGGGACCAGGTGCGCAGCATTCGCTTTGCGCCATCCTCGTTCATCTTGCGAACCCGCGAGATGAGCCGTTCCTGGACCCACGGCCCCTTGCGCGATGAGCGTCCCATCAGCGTGATCCCTTCTTGCCGCGTCGTCGTGAGCGGACGATGAGCTTTGTCGATGCCTTGCGCTCGTTGCGGGTGCGATGTCCGCGCGTCGGCTTGCCCCATGGTGTTACCGGGTGCCGGCCACCGCTGGACTTGCCCTCGCCACCACCGTGCGGGTGGTCAACCGGGTTCATGACAACGCCACGCACCTTGGGGCGACGTCCGAGCCAACGAGTGCGACCGGCCTTACCGCCCGACTGGTTGGCGTGCTCCGAGTTGCCGACGGAGCCCACTGTGGCTCGACACTCAACACGGACCTTACGCATCTCTGACGATGGCAGGCGAAGCGTTGCGTAGTCGCCTTCCTTCGCAACGAGCTGGATCGAGGTCCCAGCACTTCGCCCCATCTGCGCGCCCTTGCCAGGCTGCAGTTCGACGCAGTGCACCACGGTACCGACCGGGATGTTCTTGAGCGGCAGGCAGTTGCCGGGACGGATATCGGAATCAGGTCCCGACGAGATCATGTCGCCGACAGCAATCTTGGCCGGAGCGAGGATGTATCGCTTCTCACCATCGGTGTAGTGCAGCAACGCGATGCGAGCAGAGCGGTTCGGGTCGTATTCGACCGACGCCACTCGTGCCATGACGCCGTCCTTGCGACGCTTGAAGTCGATCGCACGGTAACGACGCTTATGGCCGCCGCCGCGATGCCGCGTCGTGATTCGACCACGGTTGTTTCGACCACCGGTCTTGGTGAGCCCCTTGGCGAGCTTCTTTTCGGGTGCGGCCGTGGTGATATCAGCGAAGTCGCTGAGCTCCATGAAGCGCCGACCCGGCGATGTGGGCTTGAACTTGCGAGTTGGCATCAGTGGACCCCCTCGAACATCTGGATGGAGTCACCGGAGCTCAGTCGAACCACGGCCTTCTTGTAGCCGGATCGGGTTCCCTTGGTCCAGCCGCGCCGCTTGGGCTTGGCCTTCGTCGTTGAGGTTGAGACCGATACGACCTTGACATTGAAGACGGTCTGTACCGCCGCCTTGATCTGGCCCTTGGTTGCATCTGGGTGCACCTTGAACGAGTAGCGGTTGCTCTCGAGCCCGGCGTACGCCTTCTCCGACTGGACCGGAGAGAGGATCACCTGATGGGGGTTCATTCTGAGCCTCCCAATGTAGCTGTGAGTGCGGTGAGCGCGGATTCGGTGATGACGAGTCGTCGTCCCCAGAGCAGGTCGGCAACGTCGACGTCGCTGACCTCGAAGCACCCAACCTTGGGCAGATTGCGGAAGGAGCGCCATACCGACTCCTGCTCGAGCGAGCAGACCACACCGACTGTGTCGGTGCCCGCCCACGGCTCAAGCAGAGCGCGAGCAGCCTTGGTGCTCGGAGCGTCGATGGCGTTATCCGGCAGAATCGAGAGGGTTCCACGCTGCAGGTGGTGCGCAATTGCCGCACGGCGGGCCGCACGTCGCTCCTTGCGGTTGACCTTGCCGCCGTAGCTGCGGGGCGATGGACCAAAGGCAACGCCGCCACCTGTCCACTGCGGAGCCGTGCGGGTACCAGCACGGGCGCGTCCGGTGCCCTTCTGTCGCCACGGCTTCTTGCCGCCGCCGCGCACCATGCCGCGGCTGAGTGTCGAATGGCTTCCCTGGCGTCGCCAGAGCATCT
>CAYNNW010000097.1:0-7288 GCA_964398435.1 uncultured Gaiellales bacterium
CGCAGATATGGCGCACGAGATCGGTGCAATCCACTGGGGACCTGTTGGCTGGATCATCGAGCGGATGAACGCAGCCCGCTTTTCAGCCAATGATGACGATTCTCCAGAGCCGGGCCCGCCACCGAACGATCCGGTCACGCTGGCACAGGCAGTACGCCCACCTGATGGAGCCGCGTCATGAACCAGATTGCCAACCGCGCTGAAGCCCCGCGCTCCTGGGCGGAGCCACGAACTGCCGAGTGGACCGATCAGCTCTGCGAGCTCCTGCGAATTCCGAGCGTTTCGACCCGACCCGAGCACGCCGACGACTGCTGCGCCGCCGCCGAGTGGATCGCGGCTGACATGCGGCGAATCGGACTGACTGGCGTCGAGGTCTGCCAGACCGAGGGACACCCGGTGGTCTACGGCGAGTGGCTTGGTGCGGGGACGTCCGCCCCTACCGTGCTGCTGTATGGACACTACGACGTGCAGCCGCCGGAGCCACTCGAAGAGTGGGTCACTCCTCCATTTGAGCCTGCGATCCGTGATGGTCGCATTCACGCTCGCGGGGCAGCAGATGACAAGGGCCAGCTGTTCATCCATCTCAAGGCCATTGAGAGCTGGCTGACAACGGAGGGGCACCTTCCGGTCAATGTGAAGTTGATGATCGAGGGCGAGGAAGAGTGCGGCGCGCCCTCGTTGGGTCCATGGATCAGCGCCAACCGCGAACGGCTTGCCTGCGATGCCCTGGTGATCAGTGACACGCACATGCTCGGCAGCGATTCCCCGTCGATTGTGACGTCGCTCCGCGGGATGTCGTACTGCGAGGTCGAGGTGCGCGGCCCCGGCGTTGACCTGCACTCGGGGGCGTTTGGCGGCGGTGTGACCAACCCTGCCGAGGCGCTTGCCCGGATGATTGCGTCGTGCCGCGACGACAACTGGAAGATCACCATTCCGGGATTCTGGGATGACGTGATTGACCCGACCCCCGATGAACGTGCCGAGTTCGCGGCAACGCCGTTTGATGAATCGGAATTCCTGGACGATGCGGGCACCGATACGGCCTGGGGCGAGCCCGGCTGGACCACCTACGAGCGGGTAGGCATCCGCCCGACGTTCGAGATCAATGGCATCTGGGGCGGATACATCGAGGAGGGGGCCAAGACGGTTCTGCCTGCCACCGCGCACGCAAAGATCTCGATGCGACTCGTCCCCAACCAGGACTGGAAGAAGATCACCGAGTCGTTCGAACGACACCTTCGCGAGGTTGCCCCACCCGGCGTCAGCGTTACGGTAACACCGCATCACGGGACAGCAGCCAGTGTCGTTCCGACCGATACACCGACGATGCAGGCCGCCATCCGAGCCGTCGAGCGGGTCTGGGGCGTGCGCCCGTCATTGACGCGCGAGGGCGGGGGAATTCCGGTTGTAACGCTCGTTGACGAGTTGCTCGGTATTTCGACCGTGTTGCTCGGATTTGGCCTGCCGGACGATCGACTTCACTCCCCCAACGAACGTTTTGCGATCTCGCAGCTCCAGCGGGGAATCCAGACGATGATCACGTTCTTCGACGAACTCGGGACATGAGCGACGCATTTGCCGACATCCTCGATGCCAACCGCGCTTGGGCCAGCAACTTCGAGCTGGCCGGACTCCCTGCTCCCGCCGCCAAGGGCCTCGCGGTTCTGACCTGCATCGACTCGCGGATCAAGCCACTCGCCATGCTCGGGTTGGAGCCAGGTGACGCAAAGATCGTTCGAAACGCCGGAGCGCGAGTAACGGATGACGCCCTGCGCTCGCTCGTCCTGGCAACGAACCTGCTGGCGGTTCGACGGATCATGGTCATCGCCCATACCGACTGTGCCATGGCGCATGGCGACAATGACCACCTGCGTGAGGCACTGTCAGCGGCCCATCCCACGGCAAACTTCGCGGGCTTCACACCGCGTGCGCGCAGTGACCAGCTGACGGCCTTGGCGGAGGACGTTGCACGCCTTCGCGCGTCTGATCTCGTCGCACCCGGTGTCGAGGTCGGCGGCTTTCTCTACGACGTTGACACCGGATTGCTCAGCGAAATCGTCAACTGACACCGTCGAGGTGTCAGCCGCCCTTCCCCGGTTTCCACTTGTTGCCGCAGTCGTTGCAGATCACCCGCTTCGACCAGCTCCCGATCAGCCCCGTCCAGATGCTCCATCCACGCTTCCCCATTCGGGTATTCGTCGATGCGCATTTTCCGCATGTTTCCGCTGCCACACCCTGATCTGCCGTCATGATTCGTCCCATCTCCACTGCCCGCTTCGACCACCTCACCTGACAGTGCTTCATGGTCCCGCATGCACCTGCCGATACAGGGACTATGTTTCCACGCCCCGGAATTCGACACATCGTCTCGATCGGCGCAGCGGTCGTGCTCGTGCCGATCATTTTGAACTATGGATTCGGCTACATCAGCACGGTCGAACGGATCGGCAACGGCGAGGACGTCGCGCCAACGGCGATGCAGGACGCGGTCAAGGACGGAATTCCACCGGGACAGACCCAGCAGGAAGCCGAGCGGGTCCTCGGCAGCAACTCAACGCCGGTTGCATCCGACACTCCAGGCACCACCTGCCGCGGGTATCCGTTTGGAAAGACCAGAAACCACCTGGTCGTCTGCTACAAGACGGTCGGATCAGATGGTAATGAGCAGTTCATCGTGACCGACTCGCGGGTCGCCGCCGGCAAGCTTGGCTGATATCAGCCGAACCGTGCCGTCAGGTATCGCACGAGCGCGTCACTCGTGATCTCCGGTGTGCCCGTAATCCGCGCCACGAACTCATGTCCGGTGAAGTAGCGCCCGTGCCGATAAATGTTCTCGTCGAGCCAGTCGATCAGCGGCTGCGTCGTACCGTTGCGCAGATGGCCATCAAAGTCAGCAATCTCATTTCGCGCCACTTCAAGGAACAGCGCTCCGTAGACATTGCCGAGCGTGTACGTCGGGAAGTAGCCGAACGAGCCCTGGCTCCAGTGCACGTCCTGCATGCAGCCATCCGCATCACTCGGGGGTGTCAGCCCAACCACCGCTGCATCGCGTCATTCCAGGCCTCGGGCAGATCTGCCACGGCAAGGTCGCCATTGACCAGCTTGCGTTCCAGTTCAAAGCGCAGGCCTACATGCAGGTTGTAGGTCAGTTCGTCCGCCTCGACTCGGATCAACGAGCGCTGGGCCGTGTTGATCGCGCGGTGGAACTGCTCGAGCGTGACGTCGCCGAGTTGTGATGGGAACGTTTCCTGAAGCCGCGGGAAGTGGAACTCCCAGAACTCGATCGATCGGCCAACTGCGTTTTCGAACATGCGCGACTGCGACTCGTGCATGCCCAGTCCGGGCGCGCTGCCCATCGTGGTCGGCAGACCCAACCGCTGCAGCCCCTGATCGTAGATGCCGTGCCCAGCCTCGTGAAGCGTGCTAAACAGCGCTCCGCCCAGCCAGTTCTCGTCGTAGCGGGTTGTCAGTCGGATGTCGCCAATTCCCACGGTCATGCAGAACGGGTGCGCCGTGACGTCGATTCGTCCCGCGTCGAGGTCGTAGCCAATTGCGGCGGCAATTTCGTGGTTGAAGCGCGACTGTTCTGCCGTCGGGTACGTGCGCTGAAGAATCGACACGTCCGGTTCAGGCTGACGGTCAATCAGCTCGAGGAGAGGTGCGCGCAGCCCCTCGAACATCGGGACAAGGTCTGCGGCCCGGCTGCCTTCTTCGTATTGGTCGTGCAGTGCGTCGTACGGCTCGGTCTCGTAGCCGAGCAGCTCAGCTTTCTCCCGCTCCAGCTCAAGCACCCGCTCGAGGTACGGTCGAAACTCGGCAAAGTCGTTGCGGTCACGCGCGTGTTGCCAGACGTGACGGCTGATCGAGGTCGCCTCTGCCATCGCACCCACGAACTCGTTGGGCAGGCGTGTTGCCTCGTCGAAATCACGGCGACACTTTCGAGCTTCAATGTTGTCTGGATCGCGGTCCTCGACCGCAGCGATCAGCCGGTCGAGCTCGGGCGACGTTGACTTGTCGTGCAGGATCATGCCGACGACCGACTTCTGCCGGGCCCGCCATTCAGCCGCCTTGCGCGGCATCTTCGTCTCGGAATCCCAATGGAGCAGTCCGAGCGCCCCACCGATGGCCATCATCTCGTCGTACCAGGTGCGCAGTGCAGCAACATCCGGGGCAACCTGCTCCGGGGCATCATTGGGGGCGGCGGCAGCTGCGGATGGTGGGCTGGACATGAAACCTCGTGTGTGTGGAACGTGAGCGGGGACCCGGTGCCGCATTGTGCGACACGCGATCAGGCCTGCAATCCTATCGCGCGCGAATCACCAGCAGCTGTGGCTCCAGCATTTCGTGAATCGCCCAGGCAGGTCCTTCCCGGGTATTGCCACTGTCATTCATCCCGCCGTACGGCATCGGATCCGTGCGGAAAGTCGGCGACTCGTTGATCGTCACACCTGCGAAGGAAAGCGCCTCGGCGAAGCGGACTGCCCGGTCAAGGTCGGCACAGAACACACCGGCCTGCAGTCCGTACCTCGTTGAATTCGCGGTCGCTATGGCGCCGACGTCGTCACGGGCAGCGAACGTCGTGACGGCAACGGCCGGTCCGAACAGTTCGTCGCGCGCCATTGGACTGTTTTCAGGCAGGCCACGCAGTACGACAGCCGGAACCAGTGTCTCCGGTGCCCCGTCCAGGGCAAAGTCGGAGCCGGAGCTCGCCGGGTGTTCCGTCACGGGAGTTGCGCCTGCCGCAACGGTCTGGCGCAGGCGATCGCGCACGTCGTGGGCAGCGGCGGCGGAAATCAGCGGGCCGACGAGCGTCGATTCGTCGCTCGGATCTCCGACGCCGATCTGGCCTGTCCGCTGCAGGATTCGCTCGACGAGGTCCTGTTCGATGCTGGCTTCTGCGATCACCCGCTGCACGCTGATACAGCTCTGTCCTGCGAAGCCAAAACCGCCCGACACCACTGCCGCGGCTGCCGCATCAAGGTCCGCATCGGCACAGACAATCAGCGGAGTGTTGTTGCCAAGCTCGAGCGACACCCGCGTGTGCACGGCCTGCTGCGCCAGCTGCCAGCCGACGTCCGAACTCCCCGTGAACGTCAACAGATGCACGCGACGATCGGACAGCAGCAGCCGGGCAATATCTGCGGCCGGTCCGACAGCGACCTGCAGTCGATCAGGGGGAAGCCCCTCCTCAACGAGGAGTTCCCGCAGGGCAACGGCTGACAGCGGTGTCGCAGATGCAGGCTTGTGAATGACCGGGCAGCCGGCGGCGATTGCCGGTCCAATCTTGTGCACGCTCAGGTTCAGCGGGAAGTTGAAGGGGGTGATGGCTGCCACGACGCCACCGGGGCGGGGCAGCGACAGCGCAATCGTGCCTGCTCCTGACGCGGCCCCCTCGGTTGCAACCGGACTCGCGCCCAGTCGACGCGCCTCGACCGCGCTGAATCGAAGTGTGTCGACCGCCCGGGTGACCTCGGTCCGGGCCAGCGTCACCGGCTTGCCGGCCTCGGCTACCAGCAACGCGGCAAACCGTTCACGGTCCTGTTCGAGGCGACGCGCAGCCCGCTCCAGGATCTCCGCACGCTCGAATGGCTGCAGGCCCCCGCTACGCTGTGACCGGTCGAGCGAGCGGTCGGCGCGATCGAGCATCGCGCTGACATCCGCGACAGATCGAACCGGAACTTCGCCCACGACCTCACCCGACCACGGCGAGCGGACTTCACGCGTGGCGGGCACTGCTCGGGAGGGTGCCATCAGCTCTGCTGCGTACGGCCGCGCAACGCCACAGGGGCATCCGCAGCGGTGTCCTGTGCCAGCTGGATCGCCGGCTCGTCGGAGGCCACTTCTGTGGCGGCCTCGGTGGCATCGCGTCCCACGAGGCGCACCGCAAGCGCGACGCTCGCCCAGCCGATTCCAAGCCCGGCGATATCGTCGATGATGTAGTGCCAGCCGAAGTAGATCGTGGCCACGATCGTCGGAATCAGTGCGGCCCAGCATGCATACATCAGGCGCCGGTAGCCATAGTGACGCATTACCAGCAGCGCCATGAAGACGATCCCCACGTGCAGGCTGGCGAATCCGGCAACGCTCTGCACGATCGGTGATCCGAGCGGATCCGCGTACAGATCGGCTCGTTGCCGGACCAGCGAATCCTGCAGCTGCGTGACGCCTGTCAGGGGCAGATCGTCGAATGCAGTTCGCTTGCCGCCGAATGGGCCCAGCGTCGGTACGAGGAAGTAGCTGGCGGTACCAAGGATCCAGGTGAAGTTCGCGGCCACGACATAGACAAATCCGTCGCGGATTCGGGGCATGAACGTCAGAGCCGCAGCCACTGACACCGGAACCCATGGAATGAACGCCAGATACACGGCTGACAGCACGTGGGCCGAGACCCCGGTACCGAGCAGCGCGTGAAGCGCCGGCCCCGGATCATGGCCAAACGCCATCAGACGGTCGATGTGCAGCAACAGCTGGTCATGAGTCGCCCACTGGGTGAGCACAAGAAAGCTCTTCAGATTGCGGTAGGCGAGGTACGTGACGTGGAAGCTGGTGAAGCCGATGAATGCGAGAACCGTTCGCTGCCACCACCACCGCTCCACATAGATCGTGCGAATCGATGAGAAGTAGCCGATCCGCCGTGGGCTGGAACGGCGCATCGATCGTGCCCGTACATAGACGTCCGCAAGCATGAACAGGGTCATGAACAGGAATGGCGCCACAACCCGCTTGCCGAGCAGCGTGCCTTCCGGATCGCGAATCGGCACGCCGATCCACAGCGATACGAACCAGGCCAGCATGAAGAACGACACGGCGAGCAGCACGGCAGAAGCAACCCAGGGATGAGTGCGGACCCTCGTTGCAGCCCAGCGGGCAAACCGCAGTGCCCGTTGTCGATGTCGCTGAAATCCGTTCACGAGATCCCTACAGTGTAGCGCGGCAACCAGTGTCAATCCGTTCCCGGACGGGTACGCAGGCCGCGTGAGGACACTCGTTGGAACACTGGTCGATTCGCTGCTGGTTGGCGCAGTCCGACTGGTCGAGAACGTGGTTCCGAATCCGGCGACCGTGGGGCGCCCACTGGCACCGTCGTGGGGACGCCGGGCAGACCCGGTCATCCTGGTCGCGGGGTACTCGAACCGACCCGCCGGATGGGAGCAGTGGGTGGCATCGATGCGTCGCGACGGCTTCGATGTGCATGTTGCCGAGCTTCCGACCAACGGTCTTGGCGACATGCGCGAGTCGGCGAAGTGGCTGGCCGCGTTGATCGAGTCGGTGCGACGGCGAACCGGGC
>CAYNNW010000098.1:0-7260 GCA_964398435.1 uncultured Gaiellales bacterium
ATTCCACCGTCAGCGAGAAGCCTGCGGTTATCGTTCCGTCGTCGATCGATCCCGCGACACTTCCCAAGACAGGCGGGTACAGCGACGCGTGGGACCAGGCATTCCAGAAGGCTGGTGCGCCTGAGCAGACACTGCAGCAGCTGCGCTTCACGGGCGCCAACGGCGCGACCGACGAGGAACTCGGCCAGGCGCTGATCGAGATGGACTCGAACATCAGCACGCTGATCGAGGCCATGCGCACGAAGTTTCCCGAAGAAACTGCACAGCTGGAGAAGCACAAGACCCGTGCTGAGCTTGCCGAAATGGCAGCGCAGGTAGACCAGGGCGCGCTCGACCAGATGGGGATTGAGGAAGAAGCGCTCAAGTCGGGCCGCTCGACCGTCGAGCACATGGCTCGCGACTTCCTGCCGTTCATGATTCCAGGATGGGGCCTGTGGCGAGTCGTTGCCTCGCCGCTTACCGGTGGCAAGGACCCGTTCAGTGGTCGCCGAATCCACACCGACATCGGCAAAGACGGCATCTGGGCAGGAATGGACCTGTTGGGAGCCGCCGGTGGCGCGATGACCATGTTCAACGCGGGCCACAGTCTGCTCAGTGCCCACCGCGGCATGCAGATGCTCGACAACGCCGTCGCCGCCGGACGCGCCGGTGGGGCCGCGAGCGAGGTTGTTGCCGACATTGCCACGCGACACAACCTGACCGGGCTGACCGGAATGCAGCGTGTCTCCGGGTACATTCCCGGCACACGCGTCAATCGCTTCGTGACCGGCCTGTCGCGTATTACCGACCAGTCGATCGACGACGTCGCCCGGCTCTCGAGCGGCAGCGGCGGCCTCTACGGACCGCGCGAGCTTGCAGAGCTGACGCTGTCAAAGCTGCGCAGTGGCGACGCGGTCATCGAGACTGCCGGCGGACTTCGCTTCATGGGTATGGGTACGTTCAGCGACGTACGTGGCATCACACCATTCATCGGTCAGCGCGGAAAGCCGATGTTCGAGGTGCTGCAGCGCGGCGGGCGCACCGTCTTCCGTGTGGACCCACGAATGGCAGGCGAATCACTGCCCGCGTTCTACGCCGCAATGGGAACCCACCTGGCGCCGGCCGAAAAGCTTGGCATGACCGCAGCCGAAATGAGCGCAACAGTCGCCAAGAACGCCATTTCGCCGATGAAGGCGATGGAGACGGCAGTTCTGGGCCGAGCAGCAATCGACCTTGGCATGACCACAAACCCTGCACTGAATGGTGGTCTCAGCCGCCTGGGGAACATCATCCGCCCCGGCGCGAACGCCGACGCACTCAAGGCGGCTCGGGTATTCACGAACACGATGACGCACGGCGACCGCGCTGCAGCGTTCATCAAGGGGATGCCGAACTTCGCCAAGTATGGTCTCGCAGGCGTCGCGGTGGCAGGTGGCATCGGCTGGATGATCAAGAGCCAGATGGATGCCATGCAGGAGCAGCTCGCCCAGCAGCAGCAGGCAGCCGCCGCCGGTCAGGCCGGTCAAGGCGGAACCGGCGCCGGAGCCAGTGCAGGAACCGGGACCGGCGCACCACAGGGTGCAGTCGACGGCGTCGGTCAGATGCCCGCGCAGCAGCCGGTCGACCCGGAGAGTGTGATCCAGAGTCTTGTGAACATGGACCCGGCCCAGCGGCAGGCAGCCATCGACCAGGAGGCCGCACTGATCAATCAGGAGCTGTCGCAGCCCGGTCTGACGCCACAGCAGCGCGCAGAGCTGCAGTCCTACTCCGCTGACCTGGGTGAGCTCGTGGCCGAGGTCAATCGGCGGCTGTCCGCAGGCAGCGCCCGACCGACGCAGACCGGCACCCTGCCCGTCAGCGGCGGAACTCCGACTGGCGGAACATCGTCGTTCACCGGCGGCGGCGGAACAGCTTCATACCAGCAGCAGGCCCCTGCTGATCAGTCGGTTGCTGTGCCCCATCCCGGCACCCCTGAATACGGATGACAGCAGGAACTTCCGTCGGCGTGAAACAGATCTTGCTCCTTTCCCGATAGACGGGAGAGGAATCACGCGTTCTTGAGGGGGAACCAGCGTATGTCCGGAGGGGTTACAGGTTGCGGATGCAGCCTTCCAGCATCGACCACGAGCACCACGACTGGTGGTGGCTCGGCCGGCGGTGACGTCAAGCAGGTTGCTACCGATTCGACCACACAGGTCAGCGGCGGCGGATCCAGCAGCGATGCCACGCAGTACTGTGGCGTCGGTCCGGGCGTCACCTCGACATGCTCATGCTGTGGAACCAGCACGTTCACGCCCATTCCACCGCAGGCCGACGGCGGCACGGCCGCCGCTGGCGGTGGCGCAGGGACGTCAGCAGAGCCCGGATCACCGTCAACGCCATCGCCGACGACCCCCTCGACGACCACCACGAGCGGTGGGGCAATTGATCCCAACACAGGGCTTCCGGTTGACGGCGGCTCGCAGTCCGGCAGCGGTACCGCGACCACGCCTCCCGATCCAATCAACGTTCCGCCGGCCGGAGCACAGCCCGCAGCCGATCCGACAACGTCCGATGTGGCCGGAACTGGAGTTCCCGGGACCGGTGCCAGCGGGTCCCCGACGACGGCGGACACCGGTGCTGCAAGTGGCACCGACGGTACTGTCAGCGGCGGTGGAGCCGGCGCCCCTACCGGCCCGGCATCGCAGCTTCCAAGCTGGTCGCAGTTCGTCATCGCGCTGCATGACCTGGGTGTTCCGTACGAGAACATCGAGGTCATTGGCAACCAGCAGCTTGACGAGTATCAGCTCGCGACAACCTATATGGCGATCCGTGACGAGATGGAGGCAGCGGGCGGCACGAGCTCTACCCAGGGTGTTCCCGGCGCTGGCCAGTCGACCGGTGAGCCCGCCTGGTCACCGGCCTGGGAGCAACGGTTCCTCGCAATCGGACTGCCACAGAACGTAGTTGCCCAGATTGCTCAGGAGGCCCAGTCCGCAGGGGCTACCGAGGAGCAGCTTGCCGAGTATTACAAGCAGGTCGTTGCACAGCTTGAGCAGGCAAAGGCCCAGGGTGGACAGCCTGGGCAGGCAGGCGTACCCGGGCAGCAGGGTGTTCCCGGGCAGCAGCCCGGTCAATCGCAGCCCGGCCAGACCGGTCCAAACGCACCCGCCGGTGGCGTTGATGGCTGGAACCCCCAGCTTGAGCAGGGATTTCGGGCAATCGGCATGCCGGACAGCGTCATCGAGATCTATGCCGGATCAGGCGCAAACGCTGCCGGACTGCAGGCGGGGCTCAACTTCGCAACGGCCCGCAAGCAGGCCTTCGATCAGATGGGCTACTACCAGAAGCTGACAGACGCAGGTGTGGCGCCCGAAGACATCTGGATGGACTACATCCTGGCCGACAAGATTCCGACCGCCGAGGAACTCGACGGCAAGGTCGACAGCGCACGCGTCGATGGCCAGCCACTGTGGAAGAAGGCCGCTGCCATGGGTGTGGCAATGCTTCCCGGTGTCGAGCTGGTGAACTACATCCGCGGTGAGCGATTCATCACGGGCGAGAAGATCGACAAGAGCGCGCCGCTCAACATGCTCTTTGCTGGACTCAGCGCCGCCAGCGTGTTCACCGCAGTGCGGGGATTGCGCAATATCCACAGCTCGATGGGGCTGATCCGCCAGGGCCTGCCGTCGCTGACAGCGGCTGGCAAGCTGACTGCGGGTGAGACGCCGGCGATGCTGGCCGCAGTCGAGAACATGACTGCCCGGCAGCGACTTTCGGCCTACCTGCCGTTCACTTCAACACACCGCACTGTGATGGGCCTTGGCCACGCCGAGCGTGCAGCTGCCAGCTTCATTTCACCCGGTGGCATGAGTGAGCAGCTGATTGCGGCCGGTGAAGCGGGCAAGCTGTCAAATACCGTTATCAACCGCATGTTCGACGACTACAAGCTCGGCACGATGCCGATCGTCGGTCGCTCCAACGGCTATTGGGGTCCGCTGCGGCCGATCTTCCCGTTCAAGGCTCCGACTGCGCCCGCAACACTTGGAGAAGGTGGCGCACTGACGCTCAGCAGTGGCTTCCGCCACGACCGACCAGAGCAGGTCCTGGCAGGCATGCTCGAGGTGGGTGGACAGCGGATGACCGCCAACCCCAACTGGTTGAGCGACGGCGCTGCGATCGGCATCGCCGACGACATTGCCAAGCTGGGACCGGGAGAAGCCGGGCAGCTCGGTGCCGCAATGGCCGGGCACGCCTCGCCGATCATGGGTGCGGGCACGCCAAATGGAATGGGTATCGTCGGGCGGGTTCGCCCCGGCGTCAGCCAGCACTACAACACGCTCGGGCGCGATTTCGGACAGAGCCCACAGTGGTTTGACGACTTCGCAGCATCAACGAATGCGCGCCTTGCAGGCCACGTTCCTGCGCCGGTACCAACGCCCGCTGCGACACCCGGGATCGTGACGCCCTCGGCAGTCGCGCCTTCAGCAGTTACACCGGTGACGACGACCGTCAGTCCGCTCGTTGCACCAACCGTGACCCCGACTGTTACCAGCGCATCGCGTAGCTACACGCTTCCCAGCGGAGTGCGCGTGACCGATAGTCGAGCAGTCATTCCGCCCCGTGCGTTTGGTGGCTCCGGCGATGCAGCATCAGCAAGTCGCTTCCTCGACCGTTCACGCTGGATGGATGAGACTCCGGCCTGGATGGGCGCACGCGCGAGCGGCGGAATGACCGATCCACGCACGCTCACCTGGGCAGAGCGCCCTGACGGACTGCTGATTCCACATTGATTCACACGCTGATGATGGGATGACCTAGAGGGACACAAACGCAGCACGGGCCACACGGTTCGGTTCAGGGAGGCCCTCACCTCTCAGGACCAGCACCGGTCCGTGTTACCCACGCACATGACGGGGGCGGATTCGCGCGGCGCGGATCCGCCCCCAACGCGTTGGGGGCGGCATCAGCTAGTTGTGTGCCAGCGACTGGCGGCGTTCAGCGATGCTGCCAAGCAATTGCTCGTACGACGCCTGGAATGCGGCAAGACCGTCAACAAGCAGCTGATCGGTAATCGCATCGAGGTCGATCCCGTGCGAGGCAAGTTGCGACAGCGTGTCGGCGGCGGCAGCAGCGGATTCAGCCGTAATCGTGACCGACGCCTGCCCGTGGTCCTCGAATGCCCGCATCGTCGACATCGGCATCGTGTTGACAGTGTTCGGCGCGATCAACTCGTCCACATAGAGCACGTCACTGTAGGCCGGATTCTTTGTGCCTGTGCTGGCCCACAGTGGACGCTGCACTTGGGCTCCGTGGCGCTCGAGGTCGTTCCACTCGTCACCGGCGAAAACCGCGCTCCATGCCTGCCATGCACAACGGGCATTGGCGATTGCAGCTGTGCCGCGCAGCCCGCTGGATTCAGGCAACTGCTGATCCACGGCCGTGTCGACCCGCGAGACAAAGAAACTGGCGACCGAGTGCACCCGCAGTGACGCTCCCGTCTCGCGGCGGTACCGCAGAGCAGCCAGGTATGCATCCATGACGCGGCGGTCCATTCCCAGTCCGAAGAGCAAGGTCACGTTGACGTTGATTCCCTCGGTCAACAGGCGCTTGATGACATCGATTCCCGCATCGGTTGCAGGAACCTTGATCATCAAATTCGGACGACTGACAGCAGCCCACAGATGGCGTGCCCGACTGACACTTGCCGCAGCATCGTGGGCAAGTTCGGGTTCGAGCTCGATCGAAACGAATCCGTCCGACTCGTCGCTCGATTCGTACACTGGTGACAGTGCGTCGCAGGCGCGCTGCAGGTCGTCGACCTCGATCCGTTCGAAGATCGCGGCATCGTCCAATCCCTCAGCAATCATCCCTGCGATGGCCTCGTCATAGGCGCTGCTGGCCAGAGCCGCCGCGAATATCGATGGATTGGATGTCACGCCGCGGACCGACAGTTCATCCACCCAGCGAGCAAGCGATCCGTCGTCGAGCCACTCCCGCGTGATGCTGTCGAGCCAGGGCGATTGTCCGACCACTGTCAGCTGGTGGAGTGGTGACGTACTCATCGGCTGACCGGTGCCTCGTCTGGGTGTGCCGCCGCCTCGATCGCGAGTACCTTGTCCAGGCGACGCTGATGGCGTTCGTCGTGGCTGAACCGTGCGCCGATGAAGGCCGACACGATCTCTTCGGCAAGTGCGATGCCGACGATGCGGCCGCCCAGGCAGAGCACGTTCGCGTCGTCATGTTCGACGACCTGGTGTGCGCTGTACGTATCGTGGCAGACGGCCGCCCGGATGCCCGTGATCTTGTTTGCTGCAATGCACGCGCCGGCGCCCGAGCCGCAGACCACGATGGCTCGCCAGGCGCGACCGTCGACCACCGCCTCGCTCGCGGCGCGTGCGAAATCCGGGTAGTCGACGGAGGTTGTACCGTCAGTCGTTCCGAGGTCCAGCACGGTGACGCCCCGGTCTGTCAGCAGCTGCAGCAGCTGCTGCTTGAGGTCAAAGCCCGCGTGGTCGCTGGCGAGTGCGATGGCTCCGGCCGCATTCATGAGTTGCCTCCGGCTGCAGTGATTGCCCGCTGAACTGCATCCGCCACAGCGGCGGCTGAGATACCCAACGCATCGGCGGCAACCGCGCCTGGGGCGCTCAGACCGAATCGATCGATGCCGATCGCCTCGCCACCGTCGCCAATCCAGCGACACCAGCCGAGGGTCGCCCCGGCTTCAACCGATACGCGCGCGCGAACGGCGGCGGGAAGGACGCCGTCACGCCACGATTGCGGCTGTGCCGCGAATCGCGACCACGACGGCATCGCAACGACGCGTACCGATGCCCCTGTTGCGCTGGCCATCCGTGCGGCCTCGCAGGCAACGGCCACCTCGGACCCAGTTGCCAGCACAATCGCATCGGGCGTTGCGCTCGGGTCATCGGCTGCTTCGCCCGCCCACTGGCCAACAACCCAGCCACCACGGGCCGTGTCGCGTCGCCCATCAGCTCCATCCGCAATCGAACCGAGGGGCTGCAGATCCTGCCGGGTCAGCAGCAGCGCGGTTGGCCCGTCCCGATGCTCGAGTGCAGCGCGCCAGGCATCGGCAGTCTCTGTGGCGTCAGCCGGGCGCAGCACGTCCAGGCCGGGCATCGCCCGCAGCGCCATTGCGTGCTCGATCGGCTGATGTGTCGGACCGTCCTCGCCCAGCCAGACCGAATCGTGCGTGAACACGTAGGTGACGGGAAGTCCCATCAGCGCCGCCAGTCGGATCGCTGGCCGATCTTTCAGCCGTCTTTCGCAGCAGTGAGGTGA